>NZ_JAELVH010000360.1 GCF_019399235.1 Streptomyces poriferorum
GCCCCCAGCCGGCTGGGGGCTGCCGACCCCCGGCAGGAGGGCCCCGTCGATCTGCGGCTGCTTCCGCCGGCTCTGGCGGCCTGGGCCGGTGCCGCGGCGGCCCTGGATGTTCCCGGCCGCTGGACGACCGTGGGAGTGGGGCTCTGTCTCGGCGCGGCCATGGTCCTCCTCGCCCTGCCCGGCTTACGGCCCCTCCGCACGGCACACCCGTCAGGGACGGGCCACGAGGGGAGCGGCGCGGGGAGCCGATGGCGGTCGCCCACCAGGCTGCACACCACGGCTGCCGCGGCGGCGCTGCTGTGCGCGGCGGCCGGGGCGGCCTCGGCAGGGCTGCACAGGGCCGATGCGCGACAAGGGCCCGTGCCCGGGCTGGCCGTGCAGTTCGCCGGCATCGACGCGGAGATCATCCTGACCTCCGACGCCCGCCGAACGGCCCCCCGGGTGCGTGGCGACCACAGCACCCCCGATTCCCTGCTCCTGGACGCCGAGATCGTCCGGCTGACAGGGCCCGGCGGAGCGGCCGTCAGGCTGCGTACGCCAGTCCTGGTCATCGTCACGCCAGGGACGGCGGCGGCGCAGTGGCAGCGACTGCTTCCGTCCACCCGGCTGCGCGTCAGCGGCAGGCTGGCGCCGCCCCTGCGCGGCGGGGAGCGTGCCACCGCCGTGCTGCGCGCCGAGGGAAAGGGCCTGCCCCGCGTCATCGGCCCGCCCACCCGGCTCCAGCGCACCGCGGGCGGGCTGCGCGCCGGCCTGCGCACGGCGACGGACGGCCTCGGCCCCGATGCGCGCGCGCTTCTGCCCGGACTGGTGGTCGGCGACACCACACGGGTCACACCGGAACTGCACGAGGCCTTCCGGGCGACCGACCTCACTCACCTCATGGCGGTGTCGGGTGCCAATCTGGCGATCCTGCTCGTGCTGCTCATCGGTCCGCCCGGGCGTGCCCTGCGTGTCGAACGGCGCGGTCTGGCACCCGTGCTGGGGATCTCCCTGCGCGGCACCGCTCTGCTCGGCGGCGGGCTCACCCTCGCCTTCGTTCTTGTCTGCCGACCGGAGCCGAGCGTGCTGCGGGCCGCGGCCTGCGGTCTGATCACGCTGCTGGCCATCGGCACCGGGCGGCGCAGA
Source organism: Streptomyces poriferorum (assembly GCF_019399235.1). Lineage (GTDB taxonomy): Bacteria > Actinomycetota > Actinomycetes > Streptomycetales > Streptomycetaceae > Streptomyces > Streptomyces poriferorum. Next base: position 1,126 of record NZ_JAELVH010000360.1, read on the forward strand.
ACACTGATTCCGGCGCTGGCCGCCGCCGTCCTGCTGCTGGTGCTCTACGACCCGTGGCTGGCGCGCAGTTACGGCTTCGTCCTGTCGGTGCTGGCCACCGGAGCCCTCCTCACCCTGGCCCCTCGGTGGAGCGAAGCACTGCAACGGCGGCGGGTGCCACCGCGGTTGGCGGAGGCGCTGGCGGCCGCTGCCGCGGCGCAAGCGGTGTGCTCGCCCGTCGTGGTGCTGCTCGCCTCGCGCGTCAGTCTGGTGGGCATCCCGTGCAATCTGCTGGCCGAGTTCGCGGTGGCGCCCGCCACGGTGCTCGGGTTCGCCGTGCTGGCCCTGGCCCCGGTGGCCATGCCGGTGGCCGAACCGCTCGCCCGGGTCGCGGGATGGCCGGCGGGGTGGATCGCGGCCGTGGCCCGTGCCGGGGCCGGGCTCCCCGGGGCGGAGGTCGACTGGCCCGACGGCCGCCCGGGGGCGCTGCTGCTGGCGGCGCTGACGGTGCTGCTGGTGCTGTTCGCCCGGCGCGTCGGACGCCGCCCCTGGATCTGTTCGGCCGCCGCGCTGCTGCTCGTTCTCGCGGTGCTCCGCCCGGTGCCGCTGACCAGGGTGCTGACGGGATGGCCGCCGCCGGGCTGGACGTTCGCGATGTGCGATGTCGGCCAGGGGGACGCCCTGGTGCTCGCGGCGGGACCCGGGGCCGGCGTGGTCGTCGACGCCGGACCCGATCCCCGGCTGGTCGACCGGTGCCTGCGCGACCTGGACATCACCCGCGTCCCGTTGCTGCTGCTCACCCACTTCCACGCCGACCACGTGCGTGGCCTGACCGGGGTGCTGCGGGGCAGAGCGGTGGGGGCGATCCAGACGACGAGCCTGGACGAACCCCCGGAGCAGGCCGCGTTCGTCAGGAGAACCGCCGCCGCGGCCGGCGTCCCCCTGGTGCGCACCGTCCCCGGTGAGCGGCGCAGGACCGGCGCGCTCGTGTGGCAGGTGCTGTGGCCGCCCGGCGGCGCGACGACCGCGACGGGTCCTGTCGCCGGTCCCGCACCCCAGGAGCCGAACGATGCGAGCGTCACCCTGCTCGTACGGACCGGCGGGCTCACGTTGCTGCTCCTCGGCGACCTCGAACCTCCGGCTCAGCAGGGATTGTTGCGCAGCCATCCGACACTGCCGAGGGTGGACGTCCTCAAGGTCGCCCACCACGGTTCCGCGCATCAGGACGCGGCCCTGGTGCGCAGCACGCGTCCGAGGTTCGCGCTGGTGAGCGTGGGGCGGGACAACCCGTACGGGCATCCTGCCGCGCGGACGGTCGAGGCGCTCAGGTCCGGGGGAGCGGTGGTGCTCCGCACGGACAGGGACGGCGCGATCGCGGTGACGGGCGCCGGGGCGGGGCTGCGGGCGGTGGGCCGGTCATGACACCGCGCCTCCGCCGCCGGCCCCGGTGTCCGCAAGGTCGGTGAGCGCCCGCGCCGTCTCGTGCCGACCACGGCCCAGGTGCGTTGATCACAGGGGCAGGACACGGTGCCGTCCGCCGGGACAGACTGCCCTCATGGACCCACGACTGCCGCAGACCACCGACGCCTACCTGGAGCGCATCGGCGCCGCCAGGCCCGCCCGGCCCGACGCGGCGGCGCTGCGCGAGCTGCAACTGCGCCACCTCACCACCGTGCCCTTCGAGAACCTTTCGATCCACCTCGGCGAGGACATCGTGCTGGAGGAGAAGCTGCTCCTCGACAAGATCGTGGCGGACCGCCGCGGCGGGTTCTGCTACGAACTCAACGGCGCGTTCGCCGTGTTGCTGCGGTCCCTCGGCTTCCGCGTCACGCTGCTCCAGGCGCGGGTCTACGGTGAGGCGGGGCGGCTCGGCATTCCGTACGACCACATGGCGCTGCGGGTGGAGACGGACGACGGTACGGGGCCGTGGCTCGCCGATGTCGGCTTCGGTGACCATGCCGAGAGACCGCTCGCGCTCGGTGACCGCGCGGACCAGCGCGACCCGCGCGGCACCTTCCGGATCGCCCGGGCTCCTGTCGAGGGCGGCGTCGACGGGACGCCCTGCGCATACGGGGACCTCGACCTGCTGCGGGACGGGGCGCCCGGGTTCCGTCTGGACCTGCGGCCCCGGGCGCTTGCCGACTTCCGGGCCGGAGCCTGGTACCACCGGACCTCACCCGAATCCGGCTTCACCCGGTCGCCGGTCTGCTCGCGCTTCACCGCCACCGGGCGGATCACGCTCAAGGGCCACAAGCTCCTCACGACGGTGGGGACGGAGCGCCACGAGACGCCGCTGGGGAGCGACGAGGAGGTTCTCGCCGCCTACCGCGAGCACTTCGGAGTTCGCCTCGACCGGCTTCCTCCCGAGGGAGGAGTGGGCGTTTCTGCGTCGAATGGGTGACACACACAAACGGAACAATCAATTCGGACCTTCGGTAACACCTCCACCCAAGCCCTTGCGAGCCGCTCTGTTTGCCTCGAACGCCACAATGGTGATCGAATGCATGATCGTCGGCGGGCCGCTGTTCCGACAACGACGTCCAGTCCTCCGGCCCGAGGTGAAACCGCCCCCGGGAGTGCGTGGAGATGTTCGGCCGTTGGCTCGGAAACAAGGGAGCGACGGGTGCCGTACGCGGCAACGCCCTCGCCGGACTTGCCGTACCGGACTCCGCGGGTGTCCTCAGCTGCCGGGTGCTCGACCCGGTCAACGAGGCGGTGCAGCAGGCCGAGTTCGTCGTCACGGACGCCGCGGGACGCAAGGTCGTGGGCGGGGAGACGGACCCCTTCGGCAATGTCCTCGCCACGGTGCCGGCGGGGGAGTACCGACTGGCTGTCACGGCGGAGGGGTTCACCCCGTTCCACGGTTCGGCCGCGGTCACCGAGGGCGCTCACGCAGGCCTGGGCGATGTCACCCTGCAGGTCTCCGCTCCTCCGCAACTGCCCGACCCGGGCGAGTGGGAGATCGAGCCGATGCACTCGCAGATCGGGTTCACGGCCAGGCACATCGGGATGGCCCGCATCCACGGCCGGTTCAACACGTTCGCCGGTGCGGTCCGGATCGCCGACCGCATGGAGAACTCGGCCATGCACGTGATCATCGATGCCGCGTCGATCGACACGAACGTCCAGATGCGTGACGACCACCTGCGCTCGGGTGACTTCCTCGACGTCGGCCGCTATCCGACGCTGGAGTTCTACAGCGAGCGCTTCGTCCACCGCGGCGGCACCCGCTGGGGCGTCAGCGGTGCGCTCACCCTGCACGGAGTGAGCCGCACGGTGACGCTGGACACCCAGTACCTCGGCCTCGGCAACGGCCTGGAGGGCGAGACCCGCGCCGCCTGCCGCGCCACCACCGAGCTGCACCGTGAGGACTTCACCCTCACCTGGCAGACGATGCTGGCCCGTGGCATCGCCGCGGTCGGCTCCAGCATCTCGATCGACATGGACATCCAGATCGTTCCGAAGAGCTGACGGGCCGGTGCGGGGCGCCCTCTACGGGGCCTCCAGCCAGCCCTCGTACTCCGCGGCGAACGCATCGAGTGCCGCGGAGTCCAGGCGCCGGTCGGGATCCTCCACGACCAGCAGCCACTGGGCGTCCTCGGCGTCGTCCTCGCCGGCCAGCGCGTCGCGTACGAGCTGCGGCTCCTCCGCGACCCCGAACCGGTCGGCCAGCTCTCCTGCCGCCTCCTCCGCGGCGTCACGGTCGGGCAGCACCAGTACATGTCTCACATCGCTCACCCGCCCATTCTCGGGTACGTGCCGGAGCGCCCCCGAAGTGCCCCGGTCGCAGCCGGGCTGTCAGTGGCCCGTGGGATGCTGGACGGCGATGGCCACCAGAAGGAATTCCACCGACGACCCGCTCGCTCCCCTCACGCTCGCCGTGGGGCAGGAGGACCTGCTCCTGGACCGCGCCGTGCAGCAGGTGGTGGCGGCGGCCCGCGCCTCCGACGCCGACACGGATGTCCGGGACCTCGCCTCCGACCAGCTCCAGCCGGGCACACTCGCCGAGCTGACGAGCCCTTCGCTCTTCGCCGAGCGCAAGGTGGTGATCGTGCGCAACGCACAGGATCTCTCCGCCGACACGATCAAGGACGTCAAGAAGTACCTCGACGACCCGGTCGAGGAGATCACCCTCATTCTGCTCCACGCGGGCGGCGCGAAGGGCAAGGGGCTGCTCGACGCGGCGCGCAAGGCCGGGGCGCGGGAGGTCGCGTGTCCGAAGACCACCAAGCCGGCCGAGCGCCTCTCCTTCGTGCGGGGCGAGTTCCGGACACTCGGCCGCTCCGCCACCCCCGAGGCGTGCCAGGCGCTGGTCGACTCCATCGGCAGCGATCTGCGGGAGCTGGCCAGCGCGGTGTCGCAGCTCGTCGCGGACATCGAGGGCACGATCGACGAGGCCGTCGTGGGGCGCTACTACACGGGGCGCGCGGAGGCGTCGAGCTTCACGGTCGCCGACCGGGCGGTCGAGGGGCGGGCGGCGGAGGCCCTGGAGGCGCTGCGCTGGTCCCTGTCGACGGGGGTCGCCCCCGTCCTGATCACCAGCGCGCTCGCGCAGGGCGTACGGGCCATCGGCAAGCTCTCGTCGGCGCGGGGCGGCCGGCCGGCCGATCTCGCCCGGGAGCTGGGCATGCCGCCCGGCATG
>NZ_JAELVH010000361.1 GCF_019399235.1 Streptomyces poriferorum
CGCCGTCCGCGCCCCCGCCCCCCATAGCCACGGACAACGAACGCGTACACCAACGGAAAGCAGGCGAAGATGCGTTACCGCTATCTGGGAGACACCGGTCTGTCCGTCTCCGAACTGTGCTTCGGCGCCATGACCTTCGGCGGTGGGGCGACCTTCCTGGGCGCTTCCGATCGCAACTGGTCGGAGTTCGGCACGGTCGAGGACACCAACGTCGCGCGGATGATGGACCAGGCCATCGACGCCGGCATCAACTTCTTCGACACCGCCGACGTCTACAAGAACGGCAAGGGCGAGGAGTTCTTCGGCCGCACCCTCGGCAAGGTCCGCGACCGCGTCATCATCGGCACCAAGGGCCGGTGGCGCATCACCGACGACCCCAACGACCTCGGCGCCACCCGCCACCACCTGTACGCGGCGGTGGAGAACAGCCTGCGGCGGCTGAACACCGACTACATCGACGTGTACCACATACACGGATTCGACCCGCGCACCTCGCTCGACGAGACGCTGCGCGCCCTGGACGACCTCATCCGCGCCGGCAAGATCCGCTACATCGGGGTCTCCAACTTCGCGGGCTGGCAGCTGATGAAGGCCCTCTCGGTATCCGACCGCCGCAATCTCAGCCGCTTCGTCTGCTACCAGGGCTACTACAACATCGGTGCCCGCGACCTGGAACGGGAGATCGTCCCGCTGGCCGTCGACCAGAACGTCGGCATCACCGCCTGGTCGCCGCTGGCCGGCGGTTTCCTGACGGGCAAGTACCGGCGAGGAGAGGGCCGGCCCGAGGGCAGCCGCCTCTCGCAGCGCACCCCGTCCGAGACGACGCCGCTGACGGACGAGGAGCAGGCGTACGACATCGTCGACGAGATGGCGAGGATCGCCGCCGACCACGACGCGACCGTCGCGCAGGTGGCGCTGAACTGGGTGCTCGCCAAGCCGGGCATCACCTCCGCCGTGGTCGGTGCCACCAAGCCGCACCAGCTCGCCGACAACCTCCAGGCCATGGAGTGGACCCTGACCGAGGACGAGCTCACCCGTCTCGACAAGGTCAGCGAGACCACCGCCCCCTACCCGTACTGGCACATCGGCCGCGAGGGGTCCGACCGCAAGCTGCCCGGCGACGTCTATCCGGCCTGATCGCCCCTGTCCGGTGAAACACACGGGCGGTGAACTGCGGTGGAGGGGTGGCCGACCGTGTCGCCCCTCCAGCCGTCGTACGCCGTGACCGGACGACCTCCGCATTCTCAGAGCAAGGAACTCACGACCGCAGACAGGAAGCCAGGCCACCCATGACCACAGCACCCCAAGTCGCATCCCCGGCGCTGCCGGCGTTGGACTACACCCGAACCGTCGACCGACTGCTTGTCCATCGGGACGCCCTGGGCGAGGTGTTCCTGACGGATCTGCAAGCCATCGACGGCAGCAGTTATGCCGCCGGGGCTCAACTTCCCCGGTCCCACGCCTACTACGGGGACCACCTGCTGCAGCCCAGCTGCCATGATCCGTTACTGATCCTGGAAGCGTGCCGACAGGCCGCGCTCGCAGGTGCCCACCGCTTCTTCTCGGTACCCGCCGACGACAAGTTCATCCTCACGCACCTGAGGCTGCGGCTGGATCATCCGCGTCTGACCTATGTGGGCACGTCACCGTTCCGCCTCTCCATGCGAATACGTATCGCAAGCCGCAAGGAGCGGGAGAACCGGGTCACAGGGCTCGACTACGAGATCGACCTGTACGTCGACAGTTCGCTGATCGGCTCCGCCGCCATCGGGCTCCGCTTCAAGAACCCGAACGGCTACCTCACACTGCGCCTCAACAACCGTGACGGCATGGCCCTGCCGTCATCCGCCAGCTATCCCGCGGCCACGCCCGGGGCGCCGCTCACTCCGCACCTCGTGGGCCGGGCCAACCCGGACAACGTGGTCCTGCTGGACGGAGTCGTGATCGGCGAAAGCGCCCAGGCACTCCTGCGCATACCCGCCCGGCACGCCAGCCTCTTCGATCACCCGCAGGATCACCTGCCGGGCATGGTCATCGCCGAAGGCGCCCGACAGCTCGCGGTGTTCGCGGCGCTCAACATCCGTGGGCTCGCCCCGTCCAAGACCCTGATCACCGAACTGGACGTGCGCTTCACACGTTTCGGCGAGCTGGAGGACGACACCGTACTGAGCGCCACCGTGCCGCGGCTCGCCATGACGGGCGCCGAGGAGATCACCGACTACACGCTGGGCGGCATCCTGGACTCGCGAGGGGGTGTGGACGCGACGCTCCCCGTGCACGTCGAGGCGACACAGAAGGGCGAGGTGCTGTGCTCCCTCGATCTCGTCCTCGCCCGGATGCCGGCATGACCTCCACCGCCTTCGAGGGAGCGCGGACCGCGCTCCCGACGACGTCACGCGTGGGCGTGTTCTCGGACGTGGACGAGACCCTGATCCGCGTCAAGAGCATGTTCCGCTTTCTGGAGTTCTACCTGGAGCGGCGCGGCGAGCCCGCCGCCACGTACCGGCGTCTCATCGCCGGACTGCGGAGTTCGGCACAGCGCGGGGCCTCCCGCAGCGAGATCAACCGGGGCTACTACCGGCTCCTGGGGGGCGAGGACGCCCGGCGTCTGTCCGAGGCCGGACACGCGTGGTTCATCGCGGAGCGGGACGAGTCGCCCGACGGCCTGTACGTGCCCGAGGTCGCGGACGCCCTCGCCGGACATCGCCGGCTCGGTCACGAACTCGTCCTGGTGTCCGGCTCGTTCTTCGCATGTCTCGATCCGATCGCCTCGGATGCCGGGGCCGGCCGGGTGCTGGCCACCCGCCCGGTGATCCGCCGTGGCGAACTCACCGGCGAGGTGCTCGCGCCGATGATCGGCCCGGCGAAGGGGCGCGCGGTCCGGCTCAGCGGGCTGCTGGGCGGATTCGACCTTGCCCGCAGCTCGGCCTACGGCGACCACAGCAGCGACCTCGAGATGCTCCAGCAGGTCGGCCGGCCCGTCGTCGTCGGTGACCACCCCGAGCTCCTGGCCCACGCACGGCGCGCCGGATGGAGCCGGCTGACCACCGGCGCGGCAAGGCGATGACAGATGCGGGGCCGCGTCGCGAACGCGGACCGGCAGCGAAGGCGGGGGGCATCCGGTTCCCCGCCCAGACCGAGGGGAGTAGTCGTGCCTCAAGTGGGGATAGTGGCCACCGGTGCCTACGTACCGGACACCGTGGTCAGCAACGAGGAGGTCGCACGTGGAGCGGGGGTGACCGACGAATGGATCGTACGCAAGACCGGCATCCGGGAGAGGCGACGGGCCGACGACCGTGACGCCACCTCGGATCTGGCAGCCAGAGCGGCCCGCGCGGCACTGGAGCAGGCCGATGTCGCCCCGGAGGACGTGGCCTTCATCGTGCTTGCGACCTCGACCCCCGACCATCCGCAGCCCGCCACGGCGAGCATCGTGCAACACCTCCTCGGCGCGGTGAACGCGGCGGCCTTCGACATCAACGCGGTGTGCAGCGGGTTCGTGTACGCGACCGCCGTCGCCGAACGGCTTCTGCGCGGGGCGGGCGAGGGGCGGTACGCGCTGGTCATCGGCGCGGACATCTACTCACGCATACTTGACTACTCCGACCGCAAGACGGCCATCCTCTTCGGCGACGGAGCGGGCGCCGTGCTGCTCGGCACTGTGCCCCAGGCACGGGGGATCCAGGAGACCAGCCTGTTGACCCGTGGTGATCAGTACCGGCTGATCAGCGTTCCCGCGGGCGGCAGCCGCATGCCCGCGAGCGACCGCACCCTGCGGGAAGGTTCGCATTTCTTCCGCATGGACGGGCGCGGGGTGCGTTCCTTCGTGCAGGACAATCTCCCCGGCGCGCTGCACGAGCTCCTGGACCGGGCGGGAGTCGGCCGTGACCAGGTGCGGCATTTCGTCCCCCATCAGGCCAACGGCGTGATGCTGGGCGAGGTGTGGCCCCAGTTGGAGCTTCCCGGAGCCACGATGCACCTCGCTCTGGAGAAGTACGGCAACACCGGGTCGGCCTCCGTGCCCATCACGCTGGATGTCGCCCATCGCAAGGGGGAGTTCGCCGACGGCGAGACCGTCCTGATGGCCGGCTTCGGCGGCGGGATGACCGTGGGGGCGATCCTGACGCAGTGGGCGCCGACCGCGTACGCCCGTGCCGCCGCTCAGCACGTCACGGCCACGGTCGCCTGACCATGTTGCTGCCCCTCACGACGGCTCCCGATTCCGCGCCGGTTCACATGGAGGTCCGCCGACCCGTTCTCCGGCACACCGAGCGCCTTGGGCGAGACGGTCTGCGGCGGGCCGCCGAGCACTCCTTGGGCAGCAGGCTCCTGGGGAGCGGTTTCGGCGGTTCGACGGAGTCCGGACCGCTCCACGCGAAACCGGCCGGAGGTGCCGGAGAGGAGCTGTGAGCCGTTGCGGGCGTGCGGTACTCCGCCGCACGCCCGCAACGGCCCCTCCCGTACGAGGCACGTGGCGACCCTCCCCATGTCCGTGGCCGAAAGACCGACAGCGGACACGCAGACCCACCTCTCCCATGAAAGGGCAACGTGAAAATGCTGACCAGGCGAAAGAGCGTCCACAAGGGCGTGATGGCCGCGCTGGCCGCGGCCCTGCTCGGGGCGGCCGTCCTGGCCCCGGAGGCGTCCGCCGTCCCGGCAGCGGATGCGGTGTCGCTCCACTCGTCATCGGCGGTTCGGTCCGGAACCGGCGACGTGCTCGACATCGAGTCACCGGACCTGGTACCGGAAGGCGTCACCTGGGATCCCACGCGCAACACGTTTCTCGTCAGTTCAGCGCGCAAGGGCACGGTCTCGATCGTCACTCCGCAGGGCACCACCCGCCCACTGGTCACCGATCCCCGCCTTGTGTCGACCTACGGCGTTCACGTCGACGCGGCGCACCAGCGGGTCCTGGTCGCCTACGCCGACCCCGGCGCGGCCGAGAGCTCGGCCCCCGGGACGACCAACCGGATCTCAGGGATCGGAGTCTTCGATCTGCGAACCGGTGAGCCGATCCGTCTTGTCGATCTCACGCATCTGAATCCGGGCAGGAGCAACTACTTCGTCAACGACTTCGCGGTGGCGCCCGATGGCACGGCCTACGTGGCCGACGTCTTCGCCCCCGAGATCTACAAGGTGACGCCCGACGGGAGGACATCCGTCCTCGCGCGGGACGCGGGCTTCGCGGGCGAGGACGACCGGCCGGGACTGAACGGCGTGGTCTGGCATCCCTCCGGTTACCTCCTCACGGTCAATGACAGCACCGGCAGCCTCTACCGTGTGTCCCCGCGCGACGGACACGTGCGGTCCGTCCGGTTGGAACGGCCTCTCCTGGGCGGCGACGGCCTGAGCATCCACGGCGACGGGGACCTCGCCGTCGTCACCAACACGATGGCGACCCCCAAGGGCAGGGAGGCCGTCACCGTCCTGCACTCCACCAGCGACTGGTGCGGTGCCACGACTGTCCGGACCGTCGCGCCGTGGGCCTCTTCGGAGCCGACGACCTCCGTCGGCACTCCGTACGGCACATACGTGATCAGTGGGGGTGTCGGCACCCTGTTCAGCGGTGGCGCGCCGGCGGACACCTTCACGCTGCGCCGCCTCCTGCCGTAGCCGGGACGGGCATCGCGCGGTCGGGGCTGCCGCTGCCGGGTGACCCCGGCCGCCGCCCGCCGGGCCGGCAGGCAGTGAATATATATAAGATCTCTTAGTGATGCGCGGTGTCGTACTGTTTGGTGCGCCCGTCGCAGGTGTCGACGAACGGAGGAGTTGTGCGCACAACCACCCTTGGGCGTACCGGAATCAAGGTGAGCCGCATGGCCCTGGGCACGATGATGCTGGGGTCGTGGGGGCAGCGTGATCACGCGGAAGCGGAGCGCCTGATCCACGACGCCCTGGATGCCGGCGTCAACCTCATCGACACGGCCGACATGTACTCGGACGGCGAATCCGAACGCATCGTGGGAAAGGCGCTGCGTGAGCGGCGGGACGAGGTCGTCGTGGCGACCAAGGTCCACTTCCCCATGGGGGACGGCCCCAACAGGCGCGGGAACTCGCGCATGTGGATCCGTCGCGCCGTGGAGGAGAGTCTGCGCCGTCTGGGTACGGATCGCATCGACCTGTACCAGATCCATCGCCCCGATCCCGACACCGATCTCGACGAAACGCTCTCGGTCCTGACCGACCTGGTGCGCGAGGGCAAGGTGATGGCGATCGGGAGTTCGGACTTCCCGGCGGAGCAGCTGGTCGAGTCCCGCTGGGTGGCCGATCGCCGTGGTCACACGCCCTTCCATACCGAGCAGCCGCCGTATTCGATCTTCATGCGGGGCGTGGAGCGTGCCGTACTGCCTACCGCTCAGCGCCACGGGGTGGGAGTGCTCACCTGGAGCCCGCTGGCCAGTGGGTGGCTCACGGGCAGGTACCGCGGCGACGCTCCGCTGGAACTCAATGACTTCCGCAGCAATCTCATCCCTCACAAGTTCGACCTGACCCTGCCCGGAAACGTCCGCAAGCACCAGGTGATCGAGGGGCTGATCGAGCTGGCGGCGGAGGCGGGCATTCCCCTCACCCGGCTGGCACTGGCATTCGTACTCAACCACCCCGCTGTGGACAGCGTCATCATCGGCCCGCGCACCCGGGAACAGCTCGCGGACCTGCTCGCGGCCGACACGGTCGAACTCGACGAAGCGGTGCTGGACCGCATCGACGAACTGGTCCCGCCGGGAACGGACCTGAACCCGTCCGACGCCGACTACACTACACGCCGCCGTCCCTTGCCGACGCGTCTCTGCGGCGGCGCCGGCCCTGACGGGGCCCGAGCGGCCGGACCGCTGCCTGCCCGGCCCGGGCGCGACGGCTCTTCGATCCAGAACGAATCGCAGCAGCCTTACACTACTAAGAGGTGTGCAGGTACCCTCCGAGGCATGGTGTCATCAGCTATGGAAAGACGAATCGGGGATCACATCAAGCGGGTGGAGCAGGAGCTCACGTCCACCAAGCACGCCGCCCTGAGACCCCTCAAAGTCAACGTCCCGCAGTACACCGTGCTGCGCGCTCTGCAACTGGAGCCCGGGCTGTCCGGCGCGGCACTGGCGCGGCGCGGCATGGTGACCCCGCAGACGATGTCGTCCGTACTGTCGAATCTGGAGGGCCGGGGCCTTGTCGAGCGCCGGCCCCACCCGATCCATCAGCACATCCTCGAAGCGCGGCTGACCCGGACGGGCCACGCGCTGGTGCGGCGTGCCGACGAGGTCGTCCGGGAGATCGAGGACCTCCTGTCGAGCCGGCTCGGGGAGGACGAGGCCGACGGATTCCTCGCTCAGCTCGATCGCTGTTCGCAGGCGCTGGGGGACTGGACGGCCGCACGGCCTGCGGCGAAGTAGGTCACCCCAGCGTGCCCTGTTCCAGCTGCGCGGCCATATGGGTACGGGCGGGCTTGCCGCTCGCCGTCCGGGCGACCGCGCTGTGCGTCACCTCCATCACGCGCTCCGGGGCCATACCGAAGTCGGCGGCGATGCGGGTGGCCACCTGGGCCGTGTCGATGTGCTGGGACCGTTCCGGTACGACGACGACGGCGAACGATTCGCCGGACGGCAGGACCACGCATTCGGCGACGCCGGGGACCGTCGCCGCGACCTGTTCGATGTCCGTGGCGAAGACGTTCACGCCGCTGACCGAGATGCGGTCGCCCCTGCGGCCGCTCAGGTGGAGGCGGCCCGAGCGCAGGCAACCCAGGTCGCCCGTGTCGAACCAGGTGGTGCGGTGGTCGGTCGTTCCGTCGTAGCCGTCGAACAGGGTGGCGCCGCGCAGTTGCACCGAGCCGACCTCCGCGTCCGCGCAGCCGAGGCCCGACTCGTCCACGATGCGCAGGTCGAGACCGGGCATGGTGCGGCCGAGGCAGGCGGATGTGGTGGGGCCGTCCGTCCGGAAGCTGGTGGCGGCGTCCACGTAGCGGTGTGAGGTGGCCATCAGTGCCGCCTCGGCGAGTCCGTAGCAGAACACCAGGGCCGTGGAGTCGAATCCCCAGGGGCCGGCGGCGTCCAGGAAGGTGCGCACGGACCGCGGACGGATGGGTTCGGCCCCGCAGAACACCGTGCGCCAGACGCTGAGCAGCTGCGGGTCGACGGCTTCCTGCGCCGCGGCCGCCTCGTCGATCCGGGCCGCCAGGTAGCGCAGCATGAAGTCGGGCAGGGCGCTGTGCACGCTTTCCGCGTCGCGCATGAGCCGCAGAGCCGCCATGGGTCTGCGCAGGAAGGTGCCCGGGTCCTCGACCACCAGGTCGATGCCCTGGACCAGGGAGGTCAGTACACCGATCAGGCCCATGTCGTGGTGGAGCGGCAGGGCGATCAGGCCGGCGTGGCCCGGCTTCATGCCCGCGACGATGCGGATGGCCTGGATGTTGCCGAGCACGGCCCGGTGGCTGAGCGGGATGGGGCGGGGCATACCGGTGGAGCCGCTCGTGTACTGGATGAACGCGAGGCCGTCACGGTCCCCGGGGGCGGGTTCGGGTGTGGCGCCGGGGCGGAGAACCAGCTGGAGTTCGTTCAGGCCGTGCCCGGCGATGCGGAAGGCGTGGCGCACGTGCTGCTGGTGCGTCACCCTCGCGAAGTACTGGGCGGTGATCGCGCCCGGCACGCGGCAGTGTGTTCGTGGTCATGCCACCCTCCCGGGCGTGTTCAACAGCGCCTGAAGGTCCGCCCGGTGGATCTTCTTGGTGTCCCGGTCGACGAGCCCCAGCCGGACCTGGCCCCGGGCGACCACGGTGCCGTCGGTCCGTTCGATGTCCTGGCTGAGCGTGAAGCTGTACGAGGACTGGCCCGCCAGGGACGTACGGACGACGAGGCGGCCCACCGGGTCCCAGTCGACCGCCTTCAGATAGTCCAGCCGGAGCTGGAGCACGACGGCCACCAGGGAGCTGTCCCGCAGGTCGGCTCCCAGGGCGAGCCCCCACTGCCAGCGGCCCGACTCCAAAAGCTGGACGTGCACGCTGTTGTTCAGGTGCCCGGCCCAGTCGAAGTCGTTCGGGCGCAGGGCGACTTCGCAGGTGTGCTCGAACTCCTGCGGTGTGACGGCGGTCATGGGGTCCGGCCTCCAGTACGTGCGGGTCCGGCGAGGAGGACGACCACCGCACCGGCGAGATCGCCGGTG
>NZ_JAELVH010000362.1 GCF_019399235.1 Streptomyces poriferorum
GGCAGCGTAGACGCACGCGTAGGGAGCTGAGCGGCTCGGGGATGGAGCACGCGGGGCGGGGAGTCTGGAGCCATGACACGGAACACGGAGAAGCAGATGCAGGAAGTCCCCGGTGCACGCCCGGTGCTGGTGACGAGCGGCACGGGCAAGACGGGCAGCCGGGTTGCCGCACGGCTGGCGGCGCGCGGAGTGCCGGTGCGTGCCGGATCGCGCAGCGGCGAGGTGCCGTTCGACTGGACGGACCCGTCCGGGTGGGAGGCTGCGCTGAGCGGCGCTGACGCGGCGTACGTCGCGTACTACCCCGATCTCGCGGCGCCCGGCGCACCCGAGGCGATGAGTGCCTTCGGGAAGATCGCCGCGCGGTGCGGCGTGCGGCGGCTGGTGCTGCTCTCGGGACGGGGCGAGCCTCAGGCCGTGGTGGCGGAGGAGGCGTTGCGCGCGGTTGCGGGTGATGCCGAACTGACGGTGGTGCGCTCGGCGTTCTTCGCGCAGAACTTCAGCGAGGGGGCGCTGCTCGACGGGGTTCTGGGCGGCGAGGTGGTGTTCCCGGCGGGCGGATACTCCGAGCCGTTCGTGGACGTCGACGATCTGGCCGATGTGGTGGTCTCGGCGCTCTGCGGGGACGGTGGTGGGGGCACGGTCCACGAACTGACCGGTCCCCGCGCGCTGACCTTCGCCGAGGCCGCCGCCGAACTCACCGGCGCGACGGGGCGCGAGGTGCGCTACGTCGCGGTGACGGGCCCTCAGTACGCGGCGATGCTCCGGCAGTACGGGGTCCCGGAGGCCGAAGCGGGTTTCCTCGCCGGGCTGTTCACGTTCCTGCTGGACGGGCACAACGCGCCGGTGACCGACGGGGTGAAGCAGGCTCTGGGCCGTGACCCGAAGCCGTTCGCCGCGTTCGCCGCCGCGGCGGCTCGCAACGGCGCCTGGGACGCGTGACCGGTACGCGGTTGGGGCGCCGCCCGTGGAGGTCGCGCTGCGCGCCGGACTCAGAGTTCCCGGGCATGCTTACCGGCGGCGGAACGCCAGCAGCCGGTACTGCGGGTCCGCGCGCCGGCGGTCGGGTCCGGGCAGCTCGGCCAGGACCTGGCCGAGCTGCTCGGCCGCCGCGCCGGGCAGTGCGAGGCGCGAGGCGTAGTAGCCGCGCCGCACCGCGCGTGCGGCGCTCAGCGGGGTCCGTCCCTGCCCGCGCCCCCGGAACACCGCACCGCCCACCACGTCGAGGCCGTGCGCGGCGCCGTACTCGGTGATCCGCTCCGTACCGTCGGACGGGGTCGGCGCGAGGTAGGGCGCGAAAGCCTCGTCGATGTCGCTGCCGACGTCGTGCCCCGCGTCCTTGTCGACCGTGGTGACGAACACGCCACCGGGCCGCAGCACCCTGGCCGCCTGCGCGACCACCGCTCGCGCGGCCCCCTCTTCGCGCAGCAGGTGCAGCAGCCAGACGGCCGTCACCGCGTCGACCGCCGCGTCGGGCAGCGGCAGCCGGCGTGCGTCGGCGAGCACCACACCTCCTACACGCTGCCGGGCGAGGCGGGCCATGCTGTGAGCGGCGTCGGAGCCGAACACCCGCAGACCCGGGCGTCCACCGGCGATCCGCTCGGTGACGATTCCCGTGCCGCAGCCGATGTCGAGCAGGGCGCGGGCAGCGGGCGGGACCAGGCCGAGCACCGCTTCCGCGGCCGCCTCCGCCCGGGGCACGCCACCGCGCGTGGCGTCGTAGGCGGCCGCCTCGCCGTCGTAGTTCAGCATCCGGCCGACTGTACGACACGCCCCGGGAGCGCGTGCCGAGGAGTCGGGCGCCCGCTGTCACGACACGGCACGGAGACGAGCCCGCCTGTCGCACCACACGGCACGGAGACGAGCCGCCTGTCGCACCGCACGGCACGGAGGCGACGCCCGTCGCACCGCACGGCGCGGAGACGACGCCCGTCGCACCGCACGGCGCGGAGGCGACGCCCGTCGCACGAGACAGGGCGGGAATCGACGGGGCGACACGACGCCGAGGCGACTCCCGTATTGCCGGTGGGCCACCGGGGCCATAACTTGCGTTTATGGAGCTGGAGTTGCGCCATCTGCGAACCGTACGTGCCATAGCCGACACCGGAAGCCTCACCAAGGCGGCCGCCGCGCTCGGGCTCGCCCAGCCTGCGCTGAGCGCGCAGCTGCGGCGGATCGAGAAGGCGCTGGGCGGCCCGTTGTTCGACCGGGACCACACGGGTGCGCGGCCGACGCTGCTGGGCGAACTGGTGCTGGAGCGGGCGCGGGTGGTGCTGCCCGCGGTCAGTGAGCTCCAGGAGGAGGCGGTGAGGTTCGCCAACGCGTGGGGCGCCATGGAGCGTTTCCGGCTGGGCGGCACGCACGGACCACTGCTCGGCGGGCTCGTCGACCGGCTGGCCTCGGCGCACCCGACGGCACCGGTGTCCACGTACACCGCCTGGTCGGTGACCGAACTGGCTTCCCAACTGGTCGACGGCCGACTGGACTTCGTCCTGATCGGGGCGTGCGGCGAGAGTCCGCCACCGGTGACGGACCGGCTGGAGTGGCAGGTCATCGGGATCGATCCGGTCTTCGTGATGCTGCCGGAGAACCACCCGCTGGCCGGGGAGACCGAACTGGAGCTCTCCGCGCTGGCCGACGAGTGCTGGGTGGATGTGCCCGGCGACGGCTGTTTCGCGGACTGCTTCGTGGCCGCCTGCGCACGGGCCGGCTTCAGCCCGGTGTCGGTGTACGAGACGGACACCGCCTCCGTCGTCCATCTGGTGCAGGTGGGCCGGGCGGTCGGCCTTTGCCGGGCTACGTTCCCGCCGACGCCGGGCGTGGTGACCCGCCCGGTGACCGGCTCGCCGCTCAGCTGGCGCCATCTGCTGGGCTGGCACCCCCGCTCCGCTGCCGCGTCGGCGGCCGCCGGAGCGGTGAGCGGGCACACCCGGGCGGCGTACGCCCAGGCGGTGGAGCGCAGCGACAGCTACACGCGCTGGCTCGCCGCGCACCCCCGCTTCGGTGCCGCGTCCTGACCGGTGGGCGGGTCTACTCCGCGCCGTGTCCGGGGGCGACGTCCTCGACCGCGGCGGCCAGGGCCAGGTCCTTCTCGGTGACCCTGCCGCCCGCGTCGTGGGAGTTCACGGACAGGGCGACGGTGTTGTAGCCGAGCGTCAGGTCGGAGTGGTGGTTCAGCTCGTCCTGGATACGGGCGACGTGCACGGTGAGTGCGGCGGCGGCGAAATGCGACGGGAGCCGGTAGGTGCGGGTGATCCGGTCCCCTTCCAGCGTCCAGCCGGGCACTTCGCGCAGCCGGCGCTCGATCTCGTCCTTCGGCAGCGGTGCGGCGGGCATGCGGTGGCTCCCTCACTAGCGGGGTTCGGTCGACGATGCCGGTGACGTTACGGTCTCGGTATGACAACTGTCGCGCTTGACACGGGGGTAGGGCCGCTGCTGCGCAGCTGGCGGGAGCGACGCCGGATCAGCCAGCTGGAGCTGGCGCTGCGGGCCGACTCCTCGGCCCGGCACATCTCCTTCATCGAGACGGGCCGCTCCCGCCCCAGCGAGGAGATGGTCCTGCGGCTGGCCGGCCATCTGGACGTGCCGGTGCGGGAACGCAACGCCCTGCTGGTGGTCGCCGGTTACGCCCCGCGCTTCACGGAGACCGCGCTCGACGACCCGGCGATGGGCGCGCTGCGGGAGGGCATGGAGCGGCTGCTCCAGGGGTACGACCCGTATCCGGCGTTCGTCGTCGACGGCCTTTACACCGTGGTGGCGGCCAATCAGGGGATGACCCGGATGCTGGACGGGGTGGCGGAGCACCTGCTCGCCCCGCCGCTGAACGCGATGCGGCTCACCCTGCACCCGGAGGGCCTGGCCCCGCGCATCCGGAACCTCAGGGAGTGGCGGGCGGACCTGCTGGCCCAGATGGAGCGTCAGATCGCGCTGGTCCGTTCGGCGGAGCTGCGTGCGCTGTACGAGGAGGTCGCGGGCTATCCCGTACCGGCCGGCGCGGAGGGTGAGGCGGACCGGTCCGCGCCCTCGTCCTCGGTGCCCTTCGCCCTGCCCCTGGTGATCGAGCACGGCGGGCAGGTGCTCTCCTTCGTCGCGTCCATCGCCACGTTCAACACCCCGATGGACGTGACGGTCGCGGAGCTGGCCATCGAGACACTGCTGCCGGCGGACGCGGCCACCGCCGCGTATCTGCGGTCGCTCATCCACTGACGAGGGGCCGGGTCCACGGGGCGTCCGCCCGTGCCAGCACGCAGGCGGCCAGGCACGCCACGGCCAGAATCACCACGGCCAGCACGAGCGGCAGGACCGGGTGCCCGTGCAGGACGCCCATGGCGCCCACGAGAGCTCCGGCCAGCATGGCGGCCGCCGAGAGGACCCGGCGGCCCGCCTTGCTGCCGGGCCCTCCGGCGAGCCGTCCGTCGGAGGCGATACCGGTGATGGTCAGGGTGAGCACGGTCGTCTTGAGGTCGGGAACGGCGAGCGCCCGTGCGACGGCGTTCTGCAGACCGAGGCCCACGGCGAGCAGCGCGATGAGGGTGAAGCGCACACCGCCGGTGTACGGGCTGCCCGAGACGAGCGTGACGACGAGAGCCGCCAGGACACACGTCGTCTCCGCGCACAGTGCGTGCAGCAGCATGCGGCCGCGGTGTGCGTGGGACCGGTGGACGAGCCGTCCCCCGGTCACCGCCCCGGCCACGAACCCGCCGAGCGCGACGAACGAGGCGACCAGGGAGAATCCGGGGGCTCCGGCGAAGGCGAAGCCGGCGAAGACCACGTTCCCGGTCATGTTCGCGACGAAGACCCGGCCCAGTTCCAGATAGCTGACGGCATCGACCAGCCCGGTGACTACGGTCAGGGCGAGCATCAGGGGCGGCAGCGGCCCGTGCCGGTCGCTCATGTCCGGTACGAGGGTGGTCCATGCCTCACGCAGCACTACGGGCACGGGCATCGGCACGGGTGCGCTCCGATCGCGGGACGGTTGATCAGGATGGTCCCGTCGTGTCCCCCGCCATGGGCGCGACCGGGGCGCGTCGTCCCCGCGCCGCTCGAACGGCGCAGGGACGACGGCCCGGCAGGGCTCGGAGCTACACACGTGCCCCGTTGTCGAGCGGGTCCCGGCGCCCGGCCCCGGACTTCCTTCGCGAGGTGTGCGCCGGAGGCGGGGCCTTGCTGCCGCGCTCCAGGAGGAGGGCGGCGGGGACGGCCGTCATGACCGACGAGTACGTCCCCACGACGATGCCGATCAGCAGGGCGAGGGCGAAGTCCGCGAGGGAGTCGCCGCCCAGCACCGCCAGTGCGACGAGGATGAACAGGGCGCCCATACCGGTGTTGACGGTTCTGGGGACGGTCTGCAGGACGGCCAGGTTCGCCACGTCGGACAGCGGCTTCCTGCGAGCCTTCGCCCACAGTTCCCTGACCCGGTCGAACACCACGACGGAGTCGTTGACGGAGTACCCGATGACGGTGAGGAGCGCAGCCAGGAAGATGCCGTCGACGGTGCGTCCCAGCCAGGCGAAGGCCCCGACCAGGATGACGACGTCGTGGACGAGCGCCCCGACGGAGGCGACGGCGAACGTCCATCGGAACCTGATCGCCAGGTAGCCCAATTGGACGAGCACCGCGATGGCCAGGGCGATCAGGGCGTTGCGCCGCAGTTCGTCGCCCAGGCTGGGCCCGATGAGTTCGTCGCGGACCTTGGTGGTCTCGCCGCCTTCCTCGGCGAGGGCGGCGCGCAGGGCGTACTCGTCGTGGTTGTCGAGGTCCCCGGTGCGCACGGAGATGTCGCCGGCGCCCGCCGTGGTGACCTCGGCGTCACCGAAGCCCGCACCGGCCAGTGCGGTGCGCGCGCTCTCCACGTCGACGGGGCGGCTGGTGGAGTACTCGACGAGCCGGCCGCCGGTGAACTCGACGCCCAGGTTGACGCCGCGCACCAGGATGCCCGCCACCGCGACCGCGATCAGTGCGGCGGAGATCAGCAGCCAGCGCCGGGGGGAGCGCATCAGCTGCGGATCACGGCGGTTGATCCAGGTCCGGACCCTGCCCGGACTCGCGATGCCGTTGACGCCCCGGTAGTCGCTGACGAACCGCGAACGGGCCGCCGTCTCGGTGAGGGCGCGGGCGATGACGAGCGCGGAGAACATCGACGCGAGGACGCCGATGCCCAGAGTGACGCCGAAGCCCTTGACCGGTCCCGAGCCGAGGAAGAAGAGCAGGCCCGCCGCGATGAGCGTCGTCACGTTGGAGTCGGCGACGGCACTCCAGGCGTGCCGGAACCCGGCGGTGAGCGAGGTGCGCAGCGACTTGCCCGGGCGCAGCGCGTGTTCCTCTCTGGCCCGTTCGAAGACCAGCACGTTCGCGTCGACCGCCATCCCGATGGCCAGGACGAACCCGGCGAGGCCGGGCAGAGTGAGGGTGACGCCGAGCGCGACGAGCGCGGCGTACGAGATCACCCCGTACGCCCCGAGAGCCACGGCGGCGAGGGCGCCGAAGAGCCGGTAGACGACGGTGATGAACAGCGCCGTGGCCGCGGCGCCGATGACGGCGGCGCGGGCGCTGGCGTCGATGGCGTCGGCGCCGAGCGTCGGGCCGACCGTTCGCTGCTCCACGATCTCGACGGGCACGGGCAGTGCTCCGCCCTGGATCAGCAGGGCGAGTTCACGGGCCTCGTCGGCGCTGAAGGAGCCGGTGATCTGAGTCGATCCGGAAGGCAGTCCAGTGTTGCAGGCGACGGTCGGGGAGACCTGCGGCGAGGAGATCACCTTCTTGTCGAGGACGATGGCGACGCGGCGCCGTTCGTCCTGGACGGGGTGACAGGCCGCTTCGCCGGTCAGCCGGGTCCAGTCCCGGCCGGCGTCCTTGTGGAAGTCGAGGGAGACGGACCATCCCGCGCCCTGCTGGGCGTCGAACGCGGCGGACGCCTCCTTGACTCCCGCGCCCGAGATCACGGCGGGGCCGAGCGCGAGGGTGCGGCCCTCCTCGTCGGGGAGCGCCGGTCCGTCACCGGCCGGCTCGTCCGGGCCCTGGACTCCGTGGAAGGTGAGCTGGGCGGTCCTGCCGATGACGTCGGCCGCCTTGCGCGGGTCCTGGACGTCCGGGAGCTCGACGATGATCCGGTCCTCGCCGGAACGGGTCAGGGTCGGCTCCGTGACGCCGAGTGAGTCGATGCGCTTGCGCAGCACCTCCAGGGTGCGGTCGGTGCTCTCGCGGTCGGCCTTCGCGGTGTCGGAGTCCTTGGCCTGCAGCACCATGCGGGTGCCGCCCTGGAGATCGAGGCCAAGTCTGGGGGACATGGTCAGCGTGATGAGCACGGAGACGAGCAGCACGGCCGCAGCCAGAACTGCCCGCACCGTGGTGGCGCGGGTCATGCGTGATTCCTCCGAGGAGCGGCCGCACCCGCCCCTCCTCGGTCGCCGCGAAGGGCGTCAGGACGGCGGAGGCGGCACGGTGTTGGGGATCGGGACCGGTGAGTGGTCCCCGGGCCGGTGAACGGCGGTCCTCGGAGGCCCGCGCACGCCGGGAAGCGCCGCGCTCGGACGCCCGGCGGCCACGAAGGGCGGGGCGGGCACGGAAAGGGGGA
>NZ_JAELVH010000363.1 GCF_019399235.1 Streptomyces poriferorum
AGCCGCGCCCCCCGCACCCCCCAAGAAGAACTGCTCTGCGCAACCTTCGCCCAGGTCCTCGGCGTTCCCCAGGTCGGGATCGACGACAGCTTCTTCGACCTCGGCGGCGACAGCATCATGTCCATCCAGCTGGTCAGCCGGGCACGCCGTGCCGGCCTGGCCATCTCGGCCCGTGACGTCTTCGAGCACAAGACGGTCGAGGCTCTCGCGTCGGCGGGCGTCGGTGGGAGTGGTGACGAGGCCGCCACGGCGTCCGAGGACATTCCCGCGGTAGGTGAGCTGTCGCTCACTCCCGTCATGCACTGGCTGGCCGAACGCGGAGGCTCCGTCGACCAGTTCAACCAGACGGTCGTCCTGCACACGCCTTCCGAGCTGGATGAACAGCGTCTGTTCGTCCTCGTCCGGGCCCTCCTCGACCACCATGACGCGCTGCGTCTGCGGATGCACGCCGCCGGGACGCCTGGAGGCTGGTCCCTCGAGGTCACGGCCCCGGGCACGGTGGCGGCGGACTCCTGTGTTCGGCGGGTCGACGCCTCGCAGCTGGACGACGACGCACTGCGTGCGGCCCTCTCCGTCGAGGGCGAGGCGGCCCGGCGCTGCCTCGACCCGCGCGAGGGTGCCATGGTGCGGGCCGTCTGGTTCGACCGCGGTCCCGGGCGGCAGGGCCGGCTGCTGCTGGTCGTGCACCACCTGGCCGTCGACGGGGTGTCCTGGCGCATCCTGGCGGAGGATCTGGAGGAGGCCTGGCAGGCCGTGTCCGAGGGGCGGGAGCCCGAACTCGCCCCGGTGGGAACGTCGTTCCGCAGCTGGGCGCAGAAGCTCAAGGAGGCGGCGGTCACCTCGGCACGGGAGGAGGAGCGGGACCTGTGGCAGGCGACGCTCACCGCTCCCGACCCGCTGCTCACCGACCGGGCCCTCGATCCGGCACGTGACACGTTCGCCACTGCGCGGAGTCTGGAGCTGCGGCTGCCCGTCGCCGTCACGGAGAGCCTGCTCGGGGCAGCCCCCGCACGGTTCCACGCGGGTGTCGAGGACGTCCTGCTCGCCGGGTTCGCGATGGCCGCCACCGAATGGCGGCGCCGTCACGGAAGCCCGGCAGCCGCCGAGGTACTCGTCGACCTCGAAGGGCACGGGCGGGCGGAGCAGATCGCTCCCGGTGCCGACGTGTCGCGCACCGTGGGGTGGTTCACCAGCATCTATCCCGTGCGGCTGGCCCCCGGCGCGTACGACACCGTGGGTGCCCGGGCAGGTGGACCGGACGTCGGAGCCGTGCTGAAACGCGTCAAGGAGCAGCTGCGGGCGGTGCCGGACAAGGGCATCGGATACGGGCTGCTGCGCCACCTCAACCCGAGTACGGCACCCGCGCTGGAGCAGGCGGGCGCCCGTCCGCAGCTCGGCTTCAACTACCTGGGCCGGTTCGCCCCGGGCGCGGTCGCGGCGGACAGCCGTGTCGCGGACTGGACGATGGCGCCGCTGGCCGGTGCTTCCGAAGACCCCGCGCTGGCCCTGGCGCACACGGTGGAGGTCAACGCGGCCACCCATGACGGTCCGCGCGGGCCGGAGCTGGTCGCGACCTGGACCTGGGCGGGCGAGCTGCTCGACGAGGAGCGCGTCCGGGAGCTGGCCGACGGCTGGTTCGGCGCACTGGGCGCACTGGCCAGGCACAGCGCGGTCCCCGGAGCCGGTGGTCTGACGCCGTCCGACGTGCCGCTCGCGGAGGTGACCCAGTCCGAGATCGAGGCGCTGGAGGCCGAGGTGCGGGCGGGTGGTGCTCCCGCTCCCACACCGTCGGACGACGAGGCGGTTCCCTCCGAGGGGGCTCGACTCGTCGACGTACTGCCGTTGTCGCCCCTCCAGGAGGGGCTGTTCTTCCACAGCGCGTACGACGACGACTCCGAACCCGACCTCTACACCGCCCAGCTGGCTTTCGACATCGAGGGCTCGCTCGATGTGGCTGCCCTGCGGACGGCCGCCCGTCTGGTCCTGGACCGGCACACGGCGCTGCGGTCCTCGTTCCGCAGAACGTCGGCGGGCCGTCCGGTGCAGGTGGTCGTCGCCGATGTGCCACTGCCGTGGCGTGAGGTCGATCTGACGCACCTGTCGGAGCCGGAGCGCTCGGCGGACGCGGCGAAGATCCTTGAGGACGAGTACCGGGAACGATTCGATCTCGCCCGGCCGCCGCTGCTGCGCTACGTCCTGATCCGGCTCGCCGCCGAGCGGTGGCGGCTCGTGCTGACCAACCATCACATCGTGCTCGACGGCTGGTCGCTCCCGATTCTCGTACGGGAACTCCTGGGCTTCTACGCGGCGCCGGGGAGCGCCGACCAGCTGCCCCGGGTACGCCCCTACCGTGACTATCTGGGCGTCCTCGCCGCCCAGGACCAGGACGCCTCGCACGCCGCATGGCGGGAGGCGCTGTCCGGCCTCGAAGGCCCGACGCTCGCAGGACCGCCGCAGCCGGGTCCCGGCAGCGCTCCGGAGCGCGTGGAGCTGGCACTCTCCGAGCAGGCCACCGCCGCGCTCTCCACCCAGGCCCGGTCGTGCGGTGTCACGCTGAACACGCTGGTGGAGGCTGCTTGGGCGATCGTCGTCGGGCAGCTCACCGGGCGCGACGACGTGGTCTTCGGCGTCACCGTCTCGGGCCGGCCGGCCGACCTGGCCGGGGTCGAGGACATGGTCGGTCTGTTCATCAACACGCTGCCGCTGCGTGCCCGGATCAACCCGGGCGACAACGTGGCCGACTTCGTGCGCCGCATCCAGCGCGACCAGGCGGCCCTTCTGGAGCAGCAGCACACCGGCCTGGCCGCGATCCAGCAGCTGATGGGCATGGGTGCGCTCTTCGACACGTCCATGGTCTTCGAGAACTACCCGCTCGACGCCGACGCCCTCGGCGAGCTCGCCGGAGCCTCGGGACTGCGTCTGTCCGACGCCACGAACCACGACGCGACCCATTACGCGCTCGCCCTGGTGGCGCTGCCCGGCAATGCGCTCTCCTTCCGTCTCGACCATCGCCCCGACCTCTTCGACCGGGCGGCCGCGCAGACAATCGGCGAGCGTTTCGTACGGGTACTGGCGAGCATCGCCGAGCAGCCCGGCACACCGCTGGGCCGGATCGAGGTGCTCACTCCCGCCGAACGGGACCGGCTCGGCACGGACTGGAACGGGCCCGCACGCGAGCTGCCCGCGGCGACCCTGCCGGAGCTGTTCCGGGCCCAGGCGCTGCGCACGCCCGACGCGGAGGCTGTCGCCTTCGAAGGTGACGTGCTGAGCTACGCCCAACTCGACGAGCGATCGGCCAGATTGGCGGATCGGCTGCGGTCCGCCGGGCTCGGGCCGGAACAAGCGGTGGCCGTGTCGCTGCCGCGCTCCGCCGAACTCGTCGTGGCGATGCTCGCCGTCCTCAAGTCCGGCGCCGCCTATCTTCCGGTGGACCCTGACTATCCGTCCGACCGCATCGCCTACGTGCTCGACGACGCGGCACCCGGGCTCCTGATCACCACGAGTGCGCTGAACGACCGGCTGGGATCACCCGACGTACCGCGCCTCCTGATGGACGCGGACGCACCCGATGGGCCGTCCGTCACATACACCGGTCTCGGGTCCGCCGACACGCCGGGCACCTCGCCCGAGTCCCGGCACCCGGCCTACATCATCTACACCTCCGGGTCCACCGGCAGACCCAAGGGCGTCGTCGTCTCGCACGCCGGACTGCCGGGCCTGGCCGCCTCGCAGATCGATGCCTTCGCCGTCGAACCGGACAGCCGGGTACTGCAGTTCGCCTCGCCCAGCTTCGACGCCGCGGTGTCGGAGATCTGCATGGCGCTCCTGGCCGGTGCCTGTCTGGTGATGGCGCCGCAGGAGCGGCTCATGCCGGGCGCACCGCTGGCCGCTCTGCTCGCCGAGCAGCGGGTGACCCATGTGACGCTGCCACCGTCCGCGCTGCCGTCCCTTTCCGACGACGCCATGACCTCGGTAC
Source organism: Streptomyces poriferorum (assembly GCF_019399235.1). Taxonomy (GTDB): domain Bacteria; phylum Actinomycetota; class Actinomycetes; order Streptomycetales; family Streptomycetaceae; genus Streptomyces; species Streptomyces poriferorum. The sequence continues at coordinate 3,977 of NZ_JAELVH010000363.1, forward strand.
GGACCCTTGCGGTCGCGGGCGAGAGCTGCCCGGCCGACCTGGTGGACCACTGGTCCCGCGGCCGGCGCATGCTCAACGCGTACGGGCCGACCGAGGCGACCGTGTGCGCCACGATGAGCGAGCCGCTGGCCGGGAACACGGCACCCCCGATCGGCCGCCCGATCGTCAACACGCGCACCTACGTCCTCGATTCGGCGCTGCGGCCCGCGCCCCGGGGTGTCGAGGGCGAGCTGTACATCGCCGGTCCCGGTCTGGCCCGCGGCTACTTCGGCCGCCCCGGTCTGACGTCGGAGCGCTTCGTCGCGGACCCGTACGGCGCACCCGGCGACCGCATGTACCGCACCGGTGACCTCGCACGATGGACCGACCGCGGAGAGCTCGTCTACCTGGGCCGAGCGGACGACCAGGTCAAGGTCCGTGGCTTCCGGATCGAACTGGGCGAGGTGCAGGCCGAGCTGGACCACGCCCCCGGTGTGGCACAGAGCGCCGTGATCGTGCGGGAGGACCGCCCCGGCGACCGGCGTCTGGTCGCCTACGTCGTGCCCCGCGCACAGACAGCAGTCGACCCCAAGGCGCTGCGTACACGTCTTGCCCAGCACCTGCCCGCCTACATGGTGCCGTCCGTGTTCATGGAGGTCGGCGTGCTCCCGCTGACCGCGAACGGCAAGCTGGACCGCAAGGCCCTGCCCGCGCCGGAGCTTTCCGGCAGCACGACGGGCCGCAGGCCGCGCTCTCCGCAGGAGGACATCCTCTGCACGCTGTTCGCCGAAGTGCTGGGCGTGCCGGAGGTAGGGATCGACGACAGCTTCTTCGACCTCGGCGGGCACTCGCTGCTCGCGACACGGCTGATGAACCGGGTCCGCTCCACCCTCGGCGTGGAGGTCGCGGTGCGCCGCCTCTTCGAGGCCCCGACCGTGGCCGGCCTTTCCGCCGCGCTCGGTTCGGCGGACGGCCCCCGCCCGGCCCTCACCACACGAACGCGCCCTGAGCGGATCCCGCTGTCCTTCGCCCAGCAGCGCCTCTGGTTCCTCAACCGGTTCGAGGGGCCGAGCCCCACCTACAACCTGCCCACGGCGCTGCGTCTCACCGGCACGCTGGACCGCGAGGCCCTGCGGGCCGCGCTGGTGGACATCGTGAGCCGGCACGAAAGCCTGCGCACGGTCTTCGCCGAGGAGTCCACGGGCGCGCACCAGGTGGTACTCGACGCGGCTGCGGTCCGCCCGGAACCGGTCGTCGTCCGCGTCGGGGAGAGCGAACTCACGGACCGGATCGCGGAGGCCGTGCGCCACGGATTCGACCTCGCCACCGAACTGCCGTTGAAGTCCTGGCTGTTCGAGATCAGCCCCGAGGAACATGTACTCCTCGTACTGATCCACCACATCGCCGGTGACGGCTGGTCCATGGGCCCACTGGCCCGCGACCTGACCACCGCCTACGCGGCCCGCACCGTCGGCCGAGCACCGGCCTGGGCGCCACTGCCGGTGCAGTACGCCGACTTCACCCTGTGGCAGCGCGACGTCCTCGGCTCCGAGGACGACCCCGAAAGCGCCCTGAACGAACAACTTCGCTACTGGCAGCAGACGTTGTCCGCCCTTCCGGCCGAGCTGGAGCTTCCCACCGACCGTCCGCGCCCCGCACAGGCGACCTATCGAGGTGACTCGGTCCCGCTGGAGACCTCCGCCGAACTGCACCGGCGGGTGGAGGAGGTGGCCCGGGAGCATCAGGCGAGTCCGTTCATGGTGGTGCAGGCAGCGTTGGCGGTGCTGTTGTTCCGGCTGGGTGCGGGAGAGGATGTCCCGATCGGTTCGCCGGTGGCGGGTCGTACGGATGACGCGCTGGAGGACCTGGTCGGGTTCTTCGTCAACACGCTGGTCCTGCGCAACGACCTCTCCGGGAACCCGACGTTCTCGGAGCTCCTGGCCAGGGTCCGGGAGACCGACCTCGCGGCATACGCACACCAGGACGTTCCCTTCGAACGACTGGTGGAGGTGCTCAACCCTGAGCGTTCGATGTCACGCCACCCGCTGTTCCAGACCGTCCTGGAGTGGAACAACGACGAGCAGAAGGCCGCCCTCGACACGGTCGAACAACTGCCCCACCTGAGTGTGGCGCCGGAGTCCGCCGCGACGGGTGCGGCGAAGTTCGACCTGGTCTTCCACCTGTCCGGGGTGCGTGGTGCCGATGGCGGTGCCGCGGGTCTGCGGGGCGAGCTGGAGTTCAACGCGGACCTGTTCGACCGGTCCACGGCTGTGGTGTGGGGCGAGCGATTCGTACGGGTGCTGGAAGGGCTGCTCACGGAGCCGGGACGCGGCATCGGGGCGGTACCGGTTCTCTCCGTGGGTGAGCGGGACGCGGTGGTCGA
>NZ_JAELVH010000364.1 GCF_019399235.1 Streptomyces poriferorum
CGGCCGACCCGGCGATGACGCGGGAGTGCGTGGGCGAGTGGGTCGAGGACTGGGCCGGCGTCGAGGAGGCGCTGCGGCGGGAGGGCCGGCAGGTCGAGTGGGGCACCGCGCCATAAGACCGCCGGCCCGACGGGCGGCACGACACCGCCCGACCGGTCCGCGCCTCAGGGCCATCCGCCCGGCGGGCGTCATGAGCCCGCCCGCTCGGGCCGTGCCGGCGGCTCAGGTCCAGAGCGTGGCGATGAAGATGTTGACGATCGTGAGTCCGCCGACCGCCGCGAAGAGGCCCTTGTCGACCTTCTCCTCGTCGCGCTTGACGTAGACGAGGGCGAGGATCACGACCAGGATCAGCAGTTTGATGCCGATCTTGACGTTGTTCACGGGGTGGTCGTCGGCCTGGTCGAGGCCGACCAGCGCGACTCCGGTGACCAGCATGGTCAGCGCTCCGTGCAGCATGGCCGGGACGAACCGCGCCGTGCCTGCCCCCATCGCCTTCATCTGGGTGAGGAAACCGCCCAGCAGGGAGGCGATGCCGATGATGTGCAGGGCGACGAAGACATCGATGAGTACACGCATGGCTCCGCAGCCTAGCCCCGGCCATATCAGTACTCCGCAGCCAGGTGAGCCTTAGCGACTACTTGACCGCGAGATGCACCAATTGCCTAGCTCTGATGCAATTTTTCCGATCATCCGGCGACAACGCAACGCCAAATTCACACAATAAGCGTCATTACAACTCTTTCCCGTGTCCCGGGTTTAGCGTCCCTGCCAGGTGACCGGCACAGCGCCGATCCGTACCCGGGTGGCGTTCCCGGTCACCCCGCCGAGGTTCCGGCGGCGGGCCGCTCCCCCTGTTGGCAGCCCGCCGCCGGGCCGGGCGGGCCCGTCGGTAGACCCCGGCGGGCCGTCGAAAGGAAGGACGCCCGCCCTCGTGGCAGCGCACCGGAAACCCAAGCAGCGCCCGTACACCGGCTCTGCTGCCCGCACAGCGGCGACGCTCGCCTTCGCCGGGGCCGCGACCGCCGCAGCGTTGCCGGGATCCGCGCACGCCGATCCGGCGCCCACACCCGCCCAGGTGAAGGCCCAGGTCGACCGGCTGTACCGGGAGGCGGAGGCCGCCACCGAGCAGTACAACGGCGCCAGGGAGAAGGCCGCCGCCACCGCGAAGTCGGTCGACGCCCTGCGCGACGAGGCCGCCCGCAGGACCGAGCGGCTCAACACCGCACGCGAGGCTCTGGGTTCGTACGCCGCCGCGCAGTACCGTTCCGGCGGCATCGACCCCGCCGTGCAGCTGGCGCTCTCCTCGGACCCCGACCAGTACCTCCGGCGCGCCTCGTACGTGGAGCGGGCCGGCGAGCGGCGCGCCACCGAGGTACGCACCGTGCAGCGCCAGGTCGCGGACGTGGCCCAGGTCCGCGCCGAGGCCGCCGACGAGCTGACCGAACTCGCGAGCCGCCAGGCAGCCCTGAAGAAGCACAAGGCGACGGTCCGCACCAAGCTCGCCGAGGCCCGGCAGCTGCTGGCCCGCCTCTCCCCCGCCGAGCGCGCCTCCTACGACGCCTCGGAGGGCGGCCGCGGCAGCGCCCACGCCGACCGCAGCGCCCCGCGCGGATCGGCCCAGGCGCCCAACGCCCGCGCCGCGGAGGCGGTCGCCTTCGCGTACACCGCTCTCGGCAAGCCGTACGTCTGGGGCGCCACCGGCCCCTCCTCGTTCGACTGCTCCGGCCTCACCCAGGCCGCCTATCGCTCCGCGGGTGTCTCCCTCCCCCGGACCACGTACACGCAGATCAACGCGGGCCGGCGCGTGTCACAGTCCGAACTCGCCCCCGGGGACCTGGTGTTCTTCTACTCGGGCGTCACCCACGTCGGTCTGTACATCGGCAACGGCCAGATGATCCACGCGCCGCGCCCGGGCGCCCCGGTCCGGGTCGCCCCGATCGACCAAATGCCCTTCGCCGGAGCGACCCGGGTCGCGTAGGCTCCCGCTCTCCGATCCGGAACGGCCGAAGGACACCCGCACATGCCCATGGACGTCGACGTCCAGACCCACGCCCGTACGCTCACGCTCCGCTCCGCGGACCATGTCCGGGTGGGGCCGTTCGCGATCCGCTACAACCCGGGATGGTCCCTCAAGTACGCCAACTACGCGATCCCCGACCAGGGCGCCGAGCCGACACCTGCCGAACTCGACGCCCTGATCGCGGCCTTCCGCGAGCTGGACCGGATGCCGCGCCTGGAGTTTCTGCCCACCTGGGCGCCCGCGGTCGAACCCGCCCTGCTGGCCGCCGGGTTCACCGTGGAGAACCGCGCCCCGCTCCTGGCCTGCGCCCCCGGCGCCCTGCTGCCGCCGAAGCCGGTCGACGGCCTGGTGATAGCCGAGCCCGCCACGAACGCGGAGTTCGACGCCGCCGCCCTCGTCCAGCACCTGGGCTACGGCGGGACGGGCGAGCCCGAGGCCGGTACGGCCCAGTGGCTGCGCACCGCCGCGTCGGACGGCGGGGTCGCCGCCCTCGCCACGGTCGACGGCACGCCCGCGGGCGCGGGCGGCTGCTCGGTACCGGTCGACGGCCTCAGCGAGCTGGCCGGGCTCGCCGTCCCGGCGGACTTCCGCCGCCGCGGCATCGGGGCCGCCCTCTCCGCCCACCTCACGGAGACCGCGTTCGCGCGCGGCTGCCGGGTGGTGTGGCTGGAGCCGGGCGACGCCGACGTGGAGCGGATCTACGCGTCCATCGGCTACCGCCGGGTCGGCGAGAAGCTGAACATCTCGCTGGACCCGGCCTGATCCCCGGACCCGGTCTCAGACCAGCCGTCGCGCCGTCGCCCAGCGCGTCAGTTCGTGACGGTTGGAGAGCTGGAGCTTGCGCAGCACCGCCGAGACGTGCGACTCGACCGTCTTCACCGAGATGAACAGCTGCTTGGCGATCTCCTTGTACGCGTATCCGCGGGCGATCAGCCGCAGTACCTCGCGCTCGCGCTGCGTCAGCCGGTCGAGGTCCTCGTCGACCGGCGGGGCGTCCGTCGAGGCGAACGCGTCGAGGACGAAGCCGGCCAGCCGGGGCGAGAACACCGCGTCGCCGTCCTGGACCCGGAAGACGGAGTCGACCAGGTCGGCGCCGGTGATGGTCTTGGTGACGTAGCCGCGGGCGCCGCCCCGGATGACGCCGATGACGTCCTCGGCGGCGTCCGAGACGGACAGCGCCAGGAAGCGCACCGGGTTCTCGACCGCGCCCATGAAGGGCGCGCAGCGGCGCAGCACCTCGACGCCGCCGCCGCCCGGGAGGTGGACGTCGAGGAGGACGACCTCGGGGCGGGTCGCCGTGATGACGGTGACCGCCTGGTCGACGTCGGCGGCCTCGCCGACGACCTCGACACCGGTCTCCTCGGTGCGGCCGATCTCGGCCTGTACTCCGGTGCGGAACATCCGGTGGTCGTCGACGAGCACGACTCGTACCCGGCGCTCCGGGCCCTCGTGGCCCCCGGTCGCCTCAGTGGTCCCGTTCATCGCTCGTCCTCTCCATCTCCAGCTCGACTTCCGTGCCCCCGCCGGGCACCGAACGCAGCCGTGCGGTACCGCCGTTGCGCTGCATCCGGCCGATGATTGATTCTCGTACGCCCATTCTGTCCCCCGGTACGGAATCCAGGTCGAATCCGGGACCCCGGTCGCGGACCGAGACGAAGACCGTGCGGCCCTCGACCTCCGCGTAGACCTGGACGGCGCCGCCCTCGCCACCGTACTTGGCGGCGTTGACCATCGCCTCGCGTGCGGCCTGCATCTGTGCGGTCAGCTTCTCGTCGAGCGGGCAGTCGCCGACGACGACGACCTCCAGCGGGACGCCGTGCTTGTCCTCGACCTCGGCGGCGGCGCGTTTGACGGCCTCGGCCAGGTTCTCGGGCTCGTCGTCCTCGTCCTTGCCGGTGCCCCCGGGGTTGTAGAGCCAGTTGCGCAGCTCGCGTTCCTGGGCGCGGGCGAGTCTGCGGACCTCGCCCGCGTCCTCCGCGTTGCGCTGGATCAGGGTGAGGGTGTGCAGGACCGAGTCGTGGACGTGGGCGGCGACCTCGGCGCGTTCCTGGGCCCTGATGCGCATCAGGCGTTCCTCGGAGAGGTCCTGGGTCATGCGGACGAGCCAGGGGCCGGCCAGCAGGGCGATGCCGGTGAGCACGGCGATGGCCGCCGTGAGGACGTTGCCGAGCTGGGCGGCGGAGCCGCGTACGACCATGAACCCGGCGAGGCCGAGGCCCACCAGGGCGACGCCGGCGAGGCCGCGGGCCAGGTGCAGGACCCGGCGGCGGCTGCCGGCGTCCATCCAGCGGGCGCGGCGGGCGTTGTCGGCCTGGCGCCACACGAGGACGGAACCGGCGCCGATCAGCAGGGTGGGCCAGATGTAGCGGTCGGCCTTGCTGCCCATGTCGACGTTGCCGACGAAGATCAGGGCGCCGACGAACAGCGCGATGAGGGCGAAGACCTGGCCCTTGTCGGGTTTGCGGAGTCTGCGGGTGCCGTCGGGTGCGGTCTCGAACAGGGAGCGCGGACCGTCCACACCGCCGACGCCCAGCGGGACGACGATCCAGAACACCGCGTACAGGAGCGCGCCGAGACCGTCCGCGAGGAACAGCCCGAGGAAGACGAAGCGCACCCAGGCCACCGGCAGCCCGAGGTGGCCTGCGAGACCGCGTGCGACGCCGCCGAGCAGCCGTCCGTCGGCGCTGCGGTACAGCTTGCGCTGGGGCGGCTCCTCCGGGTCGGGGGCGAGGGAGCTTGCGGCTCGGGGCGTGGCGGCTGGCATGACCCGATCGTCACACGTCCATGCGGGTGGTGGCATCAGGGTCGGCCCCCACATCGACCCTGAGACGCGACTGGGGGCGAGAGGGCGTCTCAGGGTTCGCCCCCGGCCAATATCAGGGACCGGCCAGGGTCGCGACGGGTGCCGGAAGACCATGGCGCCCGTCACCATGGAGCCATGACCGTTCACCAGGATGCGCCGCCGGGCGCCGTGCCGCCCCCCGGGCCCGTACCGCAGCTGCACCGCAGCTCGCGGCAGAAGGTGGTGGCCGGGGTGTGCGGCGGGCTCGGCCGGTACTGCAACGTCGATCCGGTGATCTTCCGGATCGTCCTCGGCGTGCTCTCGGTGACCGGTGGTCTCGGGCTGATCTTCTACGGCTTCGCCTGGCTGCTGATCCCGCTGGAGGGCGAGGAGGAGAACGAGGCGCGCCGGCTGCTGTCGGGCCGGGTCGAGGGCTCGTCGCTGATCGCGGTGCTGTGCGCGCTGATCGGCTGCGGGCTGTTCCTGTCCATGCTGGGCAACAGCGGCACGCTGGCGTTCTCCGCGATGCTCTCGGTCGCGGTCATCGGCTTCACCGTCTGGACGCAGCACCGCAGGACGGCCGATCCGCAGGAGCGGACGCATTCGGCGGCCGAACGGGCGGTGTCGGACGCGCCGCCCGAGGTGAAGGCGCCGCCGAAGCCGTCCGGGCCGTCCTGGTGGCGCGACCCGATCGTCAAGGACGGGACCACGGGGCCGGTCGGGGCGGGCTATCTGTGGGGGCCGCCGGACACCGTGCTCGGCGGCCGGTCCGACGGGGGGCGCCGGGCGGCGGCCGATGCCCCGTTCCTGCCGCCGCAGCGGTCGCGGGAGGTCCGGGGGCCGCGGTCCATCGGCGGTGCCGTGTTCGTCAACGCGATGATCGCTGGCGGTCTGGGCACGGGCCTGAGCTGGGACTCCCAGCCGCTCGGTACGAGTCTGCAGATCGGCCTCGTCGCCGCGCTCGCGGTCTTCGGGGCCGGGATGCTGATCAGCGCCTTCGTCGGCCGGACCGGGTTCGGCACGCTGCTGATGGCGATGATCACGGCCGGTCTGCTCGCGGGAGCGTCCGCGCTGCCCAAGGACATCACCACGCACTGGGTGCGCGAGGAGTGGCGGCCGGCGTCGGTCGCCGCGGTGCAGCCGCGCTACCAACTGGGTTCCGGGCAGGCGAAGCTGGATCTCACCCGGGTCACCGTGCCCGAGGGGGACACGGTGCGGACCGAGGTGGAGGTCGGTGCGGGCCGGGTCGTCGTGTACGTACCGAAGACGGCCACCGTGAGGGTCGACGCGCGGGCCGGTCTCGGTGACATCTCCCTGCCGGGCGACCGGCGTCAGGACGATGTGGACATCCGCCCCTCGCAGAACGAGCACCGGACGCTGCCGCCGGCCGCGGGCGTCAAGCCGGCCGGCACGGTCGAGCTCGATCTGGAAGTGGGTCTCGGACAGGTGGAGGTCATCCGTGCCAAGTCATGAGTTCCGGCCCGGACGCGGCGTCGCGGGTCTGGTGATGCTGACGCTGGCGGGCGGTTACGCGGCCGACGCGGCGGGCGCTTGGGAGGCCCCGTGGGCCTTCTTCGTCCCGGTCTACGTGGGCGGCCTGTGGCTGGCCGCCACGGTGACCTGGGTGGCCTACCGGATCCGTCGCCGACGCGTCGCGAGGAAGGCGTCCACGGAGAGCGTCGCCGCTCCGCCGAGCAGCAGCGGCAGCCAGGCCATGAGGTAGATCAGGTCGTTGCCGAGGTAGTACGGCGAGACCTGCCAGCTGACGGTCAGCCACAGGCTGAGCGAGATCAGTGCCCCGCCGAGTGCCGCGATCCGCGTCCACAGGCCCAGCAGGGTGCCGATGCCGACGGCGAGCTCACCGAAGGCGATGGCGTATCCGAAGCCGGACGGGCTCTTCAGCGCGAGGTCCACGAGGGCCGGAATCGCGGCGGAGTCGCGGACGGCGCTCATCTGCTCGCCGATCGATCCCGGTCCGGTGGCGTGGAAGAAGGCGCTGTCGGTCAGCTTGTCGAGCGCGGCGTAGATGAAGGTGACCCCGAGGAAGATGCGCAGGGGCAGCAGGGCATGCTCCCGCGCCAGCTCCCCCAGGCTCCTGGCCTCGCCCAGACCGCGCCCGTTCGTGCCGTACCCGTGCATGACTCTCCCGCCTTCCGCGGCCCGCCGCCGGACCGCCGGGTCCGTCAACAGGGCCGTTCGACCCTCGCCGGACCGTTCGATCCTTCACCAGACCATACGTACGCCCCGTACGCGCGGCTCACCAGGTGTGCGGCCGGGTTTCCCTCGGTCCCAGGGTCTTTCGTTCGGATCCGGGCGGACCCCGGACCCCGCGGGCCCGGCATGATCGGGACAGCCCTCAGTCCGTGACGTCGATCGCCACCCGGTTGGACTCCGCCCCGGACGCGGTCACCACCTGCACCTCGACCACTCCGGGCTCCACCTCCACCGGCACGGGCACGGTCAGCACGGTGTCGGTCGGGTTGGCGAAGCCGCCGGTGACCGGGATCATCGGGACGTGTACGTGGACGGGGCCGATCCGCACGACCATGCGGGCCAGCCGGTCCGGGGCCCCGGCGCCGGGCGGCACGAATCCCGCGCCCCGGATCTCGATGTCGTCGCCGGTACGGATCGGCGCGTCCAGGTCGCCGGCCTCACGGGCCCGGACCACCGACAGCACCACGGGCCTGCCGCCCTCCGTGTACTTCCCGGCGAAGTAGGCCGCCGCGGAGACGGCCACCAGGAGGGCGAGCCCCCACGGCAGGTCGGGCAGTTGCTCGGGCCGGCGGGCGAGGCGGACGGCGGCGAACAGCACGGCGGCGGTGGACACCAGCACGTAACTCACATCGGTGAACCCGCCGCGCCCCGAGTCGTCGGTGAGCAGATCCGCGGCGCGCGGCCGGTCCGCCCGCAGCTTCTGCAGCCGCCCGGACAGCACCCGCACGCTCACCACCCGCCGCACGACCACCGCGATGGCGCACACCAGGGCCAGCACGGTCACCACACCGGCGCCGCGCGCCAGGTCCAGGCCCTCGATGAGCGCGTCGCGCTGTGCGTGGCCGGAGGCGCCCGCCAGCTGGAGGGCGAGGACGAGGACGGAGAAGACGGCGAGCAGCACCCAGGACGCGGCGACCGCACGGGAGGTGGAGAGCCGGTTGTCCTCGCCGATCAGCGGCGCGAGGAGGCCGCCGCGTGCCCGGTGGACGTGGGCGGCCGCGGTGAGCAGCCCGGCGGTGACGAGTCCGGCGATCAGCCCGGCGGTACGGGCGGGGGTCCAGCCGGCCCCGATGGCGGTGGCCGCCTCGGCGACGGCCAGCACGGCGACGGCGCCCCAGACGATGACCAGGGTGCGCTGCCACACCCGGTACAGCCAGGCGTCACCGGCTTCCCTGCCCCGTTCGGCGACGGCCTGCGCGGACTGGGTCAGCTCGTCCGAGACCCACTGCCGGGTCGCGGAGGCGGACTGGGCGACCCCGGTGGGAAGCCCCTGACCTGCGGCGAGTTCGTCGCGCTTGGCCAGGAAGGCGGCCACCGCGCGCCGGTGCCCCTGACGTGCTCCGTGCGGGCAGTCGCCGCACGTGCAGCCACCGCCGTGCGTGCCCTGTCTCGCCTCGTCCAACGCCACGGAGAACTCCGCCCCTTCCCGCCCCGGTACAGCCGTTGATCAACCCAACTCGGCTGTGATTGCTGCGAATTGTGCCGTACAGGGCAGGAGGTTCCCGCATCGGGGCACACCGGACGGGCAGGATCGTCAGAACGTTCGAGAGATCCGGCTCCACAGCGGCTGGTAGTTGATCCAGGCGACCAGGTCGCTGCCGAGCTGTTCCCGGGTGGTGACCGCGTCCCGGTGCTCGATCAGTACGGGCTTCCCGGCCGCCCGCGCGGCCAGCTGGACCTGGCAGGACCGCTCCAGCGTGAGGAACCACCAGGCGGCCGCGTCCACCGAGTCGCCCACGGTCAGCAGCCCGTGGTTGCGCAGCACGATGGCTTTGCGGGGCCCGAGCGCGGCCGCGATCCGGCACCCCTCTTCCTCGTCCACGACGACCCCGGTGTACGCGTCGTAGAGCGCGTGGTCCTCGTAGAAGGCGCAGGACTCCTGGGTGATCGGCTCGACGAGCTCCCCCAGCGCGGCCAGCGCCCTGCCGTGCACGGAGTGGGTGTGCGCGACGGCGACGACGTCCGGGCGGGCCCGGTGCACCTGCGCGTGGACGGCGAACGCGGCCTGGTTGACGTGCCGGCTCCCCTCGACGACCTGGCCCTCGCCGTTGACGAGGATCAGCTCGTCGGGCCGCAGCCCGTCGAAGGGGGCGCCGAACGGGTTGACCCAGTAGCAGTCGCCGAACTCCGGGTCCCTTGCCGTGATGTGTCCGGAGACGCCCTCCTCGTACCCGTACTCGCCGAACAGGCGCAGCGCCCCCGCCAGACGTTCCTTGCGGTGGGCGCGCTCCTCCTCCACGGAGGTGTGGACGGGCGGCATGGCGAAGTGGAGCTGGTCCACGGGTACGGGTGTGGGCTCGGGCATGGCGACTCCTCGGTGCTCCCGGGCGTACGGGATCAGGCGTACGGGATCGGAAGTTACCGCCGGTCGCCCCAGGTGACCAGAGGCATCGGCCATCGATTGTGCGGCCGTCGGGGCCGGGGACGCGGCGATGCCGCCGCCCGTGGGAACGGGACGGCGGCATCGGCACGAGGGGCGAGGGTGTGGGTTACTCCCACTCGATGGTGCCCGGGGGCTTGCTCGTGACGTCGAGCACGACGCGGTTCACGTCGGCGACCTCGTTGGTGATGCGGGTGGAGATCTTGGCGAGGGTCTCGTACGGCAGTCGCGACCAGTCCGCCGTCATGGCGTCCTCGGAGGAGACCGGGCGCAGCACGATCGGGTGACCGTAGGTGCGGCCGTCGCCCTGGACGCCGACGCTGCGGACGTCCGCGAGCAGGACCACCGGGCACTGCCAGATGTCACGGTCGAGGCCGGCCCTGGTCAGCTCCTCGCGGGCGATGGCATCGGCGTCGCGGAGCAGGTCGAGCCGCTCCTTGGTGACCTCGCCGACGATGCGGATACCGAGGCCGGGGCCGGGGAAGGGCTGGCGCTGGACGATCTCCTCCGGCAGGCCGAGCTCCTGGCCGACCATCCGGACCTCGTCCTTGAACAGCTGGCGCAGCGGCTCGACGAGCTCGAACTCGATGTCGTCGGGGAGGCCGCCCACGTTGTGGTGCGACTTGATGTTGGCGGTGCCGGTACCGCCGCCGGACTCGACGACGTCGGGGTAGAGCGTGCCCTGGACCAGGAAGGCGACCTCGGGGCCGTCCTCCTGGAGGATCTCCAGCTGGGCCTGCTCGAACACGCGGATGAACTCGCGGCCGATGATCTTCCGCTTCTGCTCCGGGTCGGACACACCGGCCAGGGCGTCGAGGAAGCGCTTCTCCGCGTCGACGACCACGAGCTTCGCCCCGGTCGCGGCGACGAAGTCCTTCTCGACCTGCTCGGTCTCACCCTTGCGCATCAGACCGTGGTCGACGTACACGCAGGTCAGCTGGGAGCCGATGGCCTTCTGCACCAGGGCCGCGGCGACCGCGGAGTCCACGCCGCCGGAGAGGCCGCAGATGGCGCGCTTGTCGCCGACCTGGGCGCGGATCGCGGCGACCTGTTCCTCGACGACGTTGGTCGTCGTCCAGTTCGGCTCGATGCCGGCGCCGCGGTAGAGGAAGTGCTCCAGGACCTGCTGCCCGTGCGTGGAGTGCAGGACCTCCGGGTGGTACTGGACGCCGTAGAGCTTCTTCTCGTCGTTCTCGAAGGCGGCGACCGGGACGACGTCCGTGGACGCGGTGACGGTAAAGCCCTCGGGAGCGGCGGAGCAGGCGTCGCCGTGCGACATCCACACCGACTGCTCGGTCGGCGTGCCCTCGAAGAGGGTCGAGCCGGCCTTGGAGACGGCGAGCGCGGTACGGCCGTACTCGCGGGCACCGTTGTCGTCGACGGTGCCACCGAGCGTGGTGGCCATCAGCTGGAAGCCGTAGCACATGCCGAAGACGGGGACCCCGGCCTCGAACAGCGCACGGTCGAGCGAGGGCGCGCCCTCG
>NZ_JAELVH010000365.1 GCF_019399235.1 Streptomyces poriferorum
GTCGGGGTGGGTGAAGGGGGGGGTCAGGCCCGGCCGTCCTGGTTCCGGGCCAGCCAGTCGGAGGCCTCGGTGAAGGCCGCGTCCGATGTGCCCGCCCGCAGGGGCCGTACGTCCGCCGTAGTCACGCCGGCCCGCGGATAGGAGCCGAGGAACCGGACGTTCGGGCAGATCCGCTTCAGCCCCATCAGCGCCTCGCCGACCCGGCGGTCGGAGATATGGCCCTCGGCGTCCAGTGCGAAGCAGTAGTTCCCGATCCCCGCACCCGTCGGCCGGGACTGGATCAGCATCAGGTTGACCCCGCGCACCGCGAACTCCTGGAGCAGTTCGAGCAGCGCGCCGGGGTGGTCGTCCCCGAGCCAGATGACCACGGAGGTCTTGTCCGCCCCGGTCGGCGCCGACGGGCGGGCCGGGCGGCCCACCAGCACGAAGCGGGTCTGGGCGTTCTCCGCGTCGTGGATCTCGGTCACCAGCGGTTCGAGTCCGTAGGTCGCCGCCGCGAACTCCCCGGCGAAGGCGGCGTCGTAGCGCCCCTCCTGCACGAGCCGGGCACCGTCCGCGTTGGACGCCGCCGATTCCCATACGGCCTGGGGGAGATGGTCCGCCATCCAGTTGCGTACCTGCGGCTGCGCGGCCGGGTGCGCGGTGACCGTCTTGACGTCGGACAGCTTGGTGCCGGGACGTACGAGCAGGGCGAAGGTGATGGAGAGCAGCACTTCGCGGTAGATCATCAGCGGCTCGCCGCTGGTCAGCTGGTCGAGCGTGGTGGTGATGCCGCCCTCGACGGAGTTCTCGATCGGTACGAGCGCCGCGGCGGCCGTACCGTTGCGCACCGCGTCCAGCGCCGCCGGTACGGAGACCATCGGGACGAGTTCGCGGGTGGCGGCCTCCGGGAGCGTACGGAGGGCGACCTCGGTGAAGGTGCCTTCGGGGCCGAGATAGGCGTAGCGCGTGGCGGACATACCGTCACCCTAATGCGCCGGGTCGGCACGGCGTCCCCGTACTTGCCGCTCCGTCCGGCAGCGGATACGGTCCACGCGCGCGCCCACCCGGCAGCGGATACGGTCCACGCGCGCGCCCACCCGGCGGTGGATTACGACTCCAGGAGCCGCTGCCCCACGTACTCCCCCTGCGCCGCACCGCCCGGCACCGCGAACAGCCCGCTCGCCTCGTGGCGGAGGAAGGGCGACAGCGCGTCGCCCCGGTCGAGTTTGCGCTGCACGGGGACGAAGCCCCGCAGGGGGTCGGCCTGCCAGCAGATGAACAGCAGCCCGGCGTCCGGGCCGCCGTCCGAGGCGATGCCGTCGTGGTACGAGAACGGGCGTCGCAGCATGGCGGCGCCGCTGTTGCGCTCGGGGGAGGAGATGCGGGCATGAGCGTTGTCGGGGATCAGCAGCTTGCCGTCGGGGCCCGCCCTGTCGAGGTCCATCTCGGTGGTCTCGGTGCCGCCGCTGAGCGGGGCGCCGTCCGCCTTGCGCCGCCCGATGACCCGCTCCTGACGTTCCACCGGGAGCTTCTCCCAGTCGTCCAGCAGCATCCTGATCCGTCGGACGACCGCGTAGGAGCCGCCGGCCAGCCAGTCGTACGCGGCGTCCCCGGCGCCCGCCGCAACGAAGAGACGCTTGTCGAAGTCACTGTCGGCCGGCTTCGGGTTGCCGGTGCCGTCGATCTGGCCCATGAGGTTGCGGGCGGTCATCGGTTTCGCGGTGGCGCCGGGTGTGCGGTTGAAACCGTCCATCTGCCAGCGGACGGTGGCCGTCGCAGCGGCCTCCTTCTGTACGGCCCGCAACGCGTGGAAGGCGACGAGTGCGTCGTCGGCCCCGATCTGCACCCAGAGGTCGCCGTTGGACCGGCCGGCGTCGAGGTGGTCGGCGGAGAACGGCGGCAGTGGATCGAGTCCGGGCGGACGGTGACCCTTCAGGCCCGTCCGTTCGAAGAAGGTGGCGCCGAAGCCGAAGGTGACGGTCAGCGAGGACGGTCCGGCGTCCAGCGCGATGCCGGTGTCGTGCCCGGTGCCGTCCGCCGATCCGCCGGTGACGGGCTCACCGGTCATCAGCCGCTCAGCCGTGGCCGACCAGCGGCGCATCAGCGCTGCCGCCTCCTTCCGTCCGGCGCCGGGGGCCAGGTCGAAGGCGATGAGGTGGCCGCGGGCCTGAAGCGGAGTGGTGATCCCCGGTTGATGTTTCCCGTGAAACATCACCTCGGTGGAGCCCACCGAGGTCAGTGCCGCCGGTGCCTCGTCCCGGGTCGCGGCGTAGCCGGTGGCGCCGCCGGCCGCCCCGAGGACCAGGCCGGTGGCACCGGCCGCTCCCGCGGTGCCGAGCAGCCGCCGCCGGGAGATCGCGCCGGTCGCCGGGGCGGCGGAATCGGAATCGCTTCCGCTGCGCCAGTTCCGGCCGCCGGCGCCGTCCTTGCGGCCCGCGCCACTCGTGCTGCCCTTGCGGCCCGCGCCGTCCTTGCTGCTCGTACCGCCCTTGCGGCCCGCGCCGCTCGACGTGTTTGTGCTGTCTGTGCTGTCTGTCCGGTGTCCGCTCACGGTCCTGCTCAGCCGATCTTGACGTTCTTGTCGACCGTGATCTGGTCGATGTCCGAGGTCCGTACGGTGACCGCGACGTTCCAGTTGCCCGCGATCGGGATCTGGATTCCGGTGGAGGTCCAGTGGCCCTCGGTCAGCCGGACGGGGACGGCGGGCAGGGGCCCGATGTCCTTGGACTTCAGGGTGAAGGCGAGCTTCACCTCGGGGACGTCCATGGCCTTGCCGTCGATACCGTCGATCCAGAGGTGCACCACGTTGGCTCCGGTGCGCCCGGGGTCCAGGTCCATGCGGACCGTGCCCTTGCCGTTCTCGCCGCCTGTGTCGAAGGGCAGGGTGAGGTTGACGGGGCCGCTCGCGACCGGCGCGGCGGCCGGCGCGGACGAGCGCGCCGCCTCCTCCTCGGTGCGGCCGGGCTCGGTCGAGGTCAGGATGGTGGTCACCGCCAGCAGCGCCACCGCCACCCCGACCTCGGCCAGCACCGAGCGGCGCAGGCCGGACCGGTCGGGGTCGGCATCACGTATCCGCTTCTTCTCCGCGGTTGCCACGGCCGCCTGCTGCCGCGCGAGTTGGGCGGTGCGCGCGGGATCCTCGGGGGCCGAGGCCTGCGGGGTCTGCGTACCGTTGGTCTCCGGGGTTGCCGCCGAGGTGTCCGCGTCCGTACCCCCACCCGTCGCCAGCCGGGCGGTCCACCGGCGCGAGATGCCGGCGACGCCGACGAGGACGGCGACGAGGCCCACCTTGACCAGCAGCAGTTGCCCGTATCCGGTGCCGGTCAGCGCGGACCAGGAGCCGACCTGGCGCCAGGACTGGTAGATCCCGGTCGCGGTGAGGACGAGCACGCTGATGAACGCGATCCGTGAGAAGCGGCGTACCGCGCCGGCGGTGATGTCGGGGGTGCGGTACAGCGCGATCAGAAGGGCGGTGAGCCCGCCCAGCCAGGCCGCGACGGCCAGCAGGTGGAGCACGTCGACGGGCATCGCGATACCGGGCTGGATCCCGGTCGACGCGTGTTCGGCCAGGGCCCAGGTACCGGCGATCCCGGCGGCGATGACCGCACCGCCGATGGCGAGGCCGAAGGTGAGGTCCTTCTTCTCGCGTTCGTCCTCGCGCTTCGCGTATGTCCCGAACAGCACCGCGATGAACAGCGCACTGGCGCCGAGCAGCAGCAGCCGCGAGACCAGTGCGGCGCCGGGCTTCGTGTCCAGCACCGCCTTGAGGCCGTCGAGGTCGAACGCGTCGCCGAGCTTCCCGGAACCGGTGTACGGGCTGCGCAGCAGCAGCATCGCGAGCGTGGCCGCGGTGAGGGTCATCCAGCCACGGACCACGAGGCGCTGCAGCGGACGGGCGCCCGCTCCGCGCTGCCAGCAGGCCAGCACGAACGCTGCGCCGCCCGCGAGCACGATGAATCCGGCGTACGCGGCGTAGCGGGCGATGCCGTAGAGCGTGCCGACCAGGCCGCCGCCGGCCTCGCTGTCCGGGAGGGCGACGGCTGTCTCGGAGGGCGCGCCGATGGAGAAGGTGAAGGCTCCGGAGACGGGGTGGCTGTCGGCGGAGACGGCCTGCCAGGCGACGGTGTACGTACCGTCGGGCAGCCCGGTGTGCAGGGAGACGCCGTACTTCACGGTGGAGCCGCTGTGCAGATCACGCGGCGCGTCCTCGGTGTCCGCGCGCTTCCCGGCGGGGTCGAGGACGCGGATGGAGCCCTCGCCCATGGCGACCTGCTCGGAGAAGGTGAGCGTGACTGCCTTGGGCGCGGCGGCGACCACCGCCCCGTCCTGCGGGTCGCTCCCGGTGAGCGCGGCGTGCGCCGACGCGGGGCCCGCGACTGCCAGCAGCAGACCGAACACCACGCCGGCCAGGGCGGCGAGGAGCCCGGCGACGGCGAGCGGCCGGCGCGGGGCGGATGCGGACGGGGAGCGCCCGAAGGGCGGGGCGGTGGCTGTCATGGTGTGTCAGTCCCTCACTGCTTCTTCGGGTTGTGGGTGGTCTCCTTCACGGGAAGGTCGACCTTCATGGGGCCGGCCTTCTCGAAGTGCAGTTCCACGGACACGGTCTCGCCCTGCTTGGGCTGCTGCTTGAGCTTCATGAACATGATGTGGTTTCCACCGCGTTCCAGATCCAGCTCACCGCCCGCGGGTACGTCGAAGGACGTCACCATGCGCATGGCCTGGTTCTTCGTCTCGTGGATCGTGACGTCGTCCGAGAGCGGACTGGTGACCGAGGTGAGGCGGTCGGAGCTGCCGCCGTCGTTCCGCACGACGAGGAAGGCCGCCGCCATGTCGTTGACGGGCTGCGGCATGAACGCGCCCATGACCTTCAGCTCCGGTGCGTCCGAGGACGAGCACCCCGCCAGCGTCAGCCCCGTGGAGAGGGCCAGGACGCCGGCGAGGGTCGAGCGGCGGGTCACGGCTTCTCCCCCTTGACGAGCTTGGGGAGGTCCTTGGTGTAGTCGTCGGGCGTCGTGTCCTCGCTGTACAGCACGTAACCCTGGTCGGTCTTCGGGGAGAAGGCGATGACCTGGGAGCCATGCATCGAGACGACCGTGCCGTCCTTCTCCTTCTTCGGAGCGTCGATACCGATGCCGATCTGCCGGGCGCCCGCCTGGATGGTCGGGAAGTCGCCGGTGAGACCGATGAAGGACGGGTCCTGGGCCTTGAGCCAGGAACCCAGCGATGCCGGGGTGTCCCGCTCCGGGTCGGTGGTGACGAAGACGACCTGGAGCTTTTCCTGGTCGGCCTTGGGCAGGGACTTCTTGGCGATCGCGATGTTGCTCATGATGAGCGGGCAGACGTCGGGGCAGTTGGTGTAGCCGAAGTAGATGAGCGTCGGCTTGCCCTTGGTCTGCTCGCGCAGGTCGTACTTCTTGCCGTGGGTGTCGGTCAGGACGAGATTCGGCTTGGTGAACGGCTGGTCGAGCACCGTCGCGGCCTGCGTCTTCGCCTCCACCGACACGTCGGCGATGGGCTTCTTGCTGTCGTTGTCACTGCCGCCACAGGCGGACAGGGTGAGCGCGGCCGCGGCGACGAGCGCCGCGGCCAGCACAGACTTCTTAACCATGGAGCACTGTTCCTGATGGGTCGGTGGAGCGGGTGGGACTGGCGGGTGGGACCAGGGCCCCTCGTGCGGGTGGGACAGGGC
>NZ_JAELVH010000366.1 GCF_019399235.1 Streptomyces poriferorum
ACCGGACCGAAGGCCCGTCCCCCGTCCCGCCCCACCGCCCCATCCTCGAGATGCAGTCCAGCTTCGGCAACCGGGCCGCCACCACGGCGGTGCAGCGGGCCAAGGACGCGGCGAAGGGAAAGGCTCCGGCGAACGGGGCCGCGTCCACCGGGGCGAAGAGTTATCGCGACCGGATCGCCGCGGCCCTCGACAAGGCCAAAAAGCATCTCGAGTTCATCGACACCTTCGTCAAGGGCGTCCATGTCCCCGCGAACGCGGGCTTCTCCCAGCAGGCCTCCGCGACGGCGAACGACGGCCTCAAGCACTCCGCCGGCTCCTCGGGGGCCGCCGCCGCGTCGGAGAACCTCGTCACGGAGACCGCCGGGGCCGTGCTCAGCGGCATGGAGGCGGCCAAGTCCAGGAAGGACGCGGCGCAGCACAAGAGCGGTGCGGCCTTTCACGGAGCAGACAAGAAGGCCAACACCAAGACGGCCGACGCGGTCATCGGCGCCGCCGGGGCGGCGAACTACGCCCTCGGTATCGCCAAGGAACTGTCCAAGGCCCAGAAGGCCGCGCACGCCATGAGCGTCTCCGAGGCCGGCGGGATCGGCTCCGGTGTCGTCGGCGCGGTGAAGGGTGCCCGTGCGGCGGGCCGCGTCGGGCTCACTGCCCGCAAGTACCGCGCGTTGAAGGGGCTCGAGAAGCCCGACCGTACGGACGAGGGGGAACTGAACCGGCTGAACCAGGCACGGCAGACGGCCGAGTGGGCCGCGGCCGAGGCGTACGTCACGATGGATGCCCACTGGGACCATGAGGGCGACGACCGGGTCGAGCGCGTCTCCGAGGCCATCGAGGTGGCCTGGGCAGCGATGGGCACCGTCCGGGACGCCGCCAGGAACCTCCGGCAGGCCGAGGATGTGAACACGTTGAACACCGTGCACACGTACGCGCTCGGCAAGCAGCGCAACAAGATGGGCAAGCAGGCGTTCACCGCCGTGGGCGAGTCCACCAAGGCCGCGGGTGGCATCGTGACGGCGGTCGCCGCCACCGCGGGAGGAGCGGGACTGGCGAGCAATCCGGTCGGCTGGGGCCTCGCCGCAGGCGCGGCCGGCCTCATCCTCGGCGTCACCGCCTACAAGGCCGGGCGCGCCGGCATGAAGCGTTACGAGGGGGCCCGCCACCCCGAACGCTGGGCGGGCGACACGACGCCGGCGGAACCCGCCTCACGCGAGGATGCGCTGAAGGAGGCCCTGAAGTTCTGGAAGAAGGTGGAGAACGGCGAACGCCAGGCCATGGCGCGGAAGATCTACGGATTGGCGGCGGGTGTGGACATCGCCGGGAGTGGCGACACATCGGCCGAAATGCGGGACTCGGCCAGGGCTCTTCTCCTCGCCCTGAAGGCAGGCCCCGCCCAGCACCAACAGAACCCGGACGAGTGGGCGGACTCCCTCAATGATCCGGAGAAGAGCGCCTCATGGGTCAAGGAGATAGCGGAACAGCTGTCCTCGGCCTGACCGGAAGGTACTGAAGGGCTGTCCGGCCACGGGGCCCGCACGGCAGCTTCACCGCACGGGCCCCGCCCCCCGTTCCGCATACGGGGCCGTGTCACCTCACGGGCGCGGACGGCACGGATCGCGCCGTCCGTACCAGGGACCGCTCACTTCAGTCCGAAGGCCCTGATCACGTCCTGGGTGACGGCGAGCCCGTCCGGGCCCTGCGCCGACGCGCGCAGCGACACCGACCCGCCCTTCGTGCGCGGCGTCACCAGCCGGACCGTCCAGCGCCCGTCACCGGCCTTCGTCAGCGGCACCGCCCGCCAGCTGCTCCCCTCGTCGTACGAGACCTGCAAGGTGGCCGAGTCCGCCGCAGCGCCGGTCCGGTAGACGGAGGAGTGGAGCCCCAGCGTCACCTTCCGGCCCGCGGGCAGGTCGCCGCGCAGATCCGTGCCCACGTCGTAGCGCAGATCGAGCAGCGGGACCTCCTTGCTCGGCGTGCCCTGCGGAGGCGCGGCCGAACGGAAGTCCCAACGCGTGTGTGTGCGCGTCGACTTGTCCCACTTGGCGGTGTCACGGGCGGCATCGAGGGTGATGCTGTACGCCTGTTCCGCGGCGGGCAGCCCGGTGGCATAGCCTGAGTAGCCCAGGCCGGTGGTCAGCAGGCTGTCGCCCTGCCGGAACTGGACCGTGACACTCCCGTCGCGGACGCCGGGCGACATCGCCGTGTGCCCGGCGCCCGCACCGGACCACGCCGGAAGGTTCCAGGACACGCCGTTGCTGGTGCGGCTGGGCCGCCAGAAGCTCTCGCCGAAGCGCGGCGCCACCACCGGCGCGAACCATTCACCCGTGTAGTGCCCTCCGGAGGCGTAGCCGCGGTCGGCGGCGATCTCGATGACGTTGTCGGCACCGGGACCGCCGAGCTCCGCGCGGTGCTCCTCGTGCCAGGCCCCGAGCGTTTCGGGCAGCGCGGTGAGGAAGTCGGTGCGTGCCGCCGGATAGCTCTCGGTCTCGTTGCTGGCGGCTCCCTTGCCCCAGTACGGGCTGAAGACCCGCCGCCCGACGCCTTCCGGCGTCACGCCGTCAGTCCACGCCGCGTGGAAGTTCGTCTGCACGCGGGCCAGTTCGCTCTCCCTGGGCCGGTACACGAGGTCGTGGTCCGGGATCGCACCCTTCCGGTACTCCAGCAGGTCGTACTGGTACGCGGGGCTGCGCCGCCCGGTGACGGTGAGCGTGCCCCGACCGGACTCCGCCTCCTCGATCAGCCGGGCACCGTCCGACTGCCGGACACCCGCCACGGTGAGACCGTGGGCATCGGTGTACGTCTCGTACAGTCGGCCCCGTCGGTCGTTGACGGTGATCAGCAGGGCGGCACCGGCGTTCGCGGCGGCCTCGGCCCGCTCGTCCGGGCTCGCGCCGCGGCGGTCGACGACGACCGCCTTGCCCTTCACGTCGAGCCCGGCGTAGTCGGCGCCGGTGCCCTTGCCGGCGTACACCGTGCGCAGGGTGCGGCGCCCGTCGGACGGGACCGCGCCGTTCTGGGCTGTCAGCTGGACGTCGTGGCCGATGCCGGTTCGGGCATCGAGGGACTTCTGCTGCTGGCGCCAGTGCACCAGCAGGTCCTGCGCGCCGGCCGCCTCGTCGGTGGGCTGGACGTACAGGGCGTCGTACGACGGGTCCATGACGAACGCCGAACCCGCGCCTGCCCTGCCGTCGGGGAACGTACGGCGGAACTGCACCACCGTCTGCCGGTTCTCGGTCTCGCGCGGAGTGACCGCTGCCACCCGGTTGGCGAGGGAGGCGTCGAGTCGTACCGTGGCCCCGCCGTCTCCAAGTTGTACATCGGGGGCGGCGACGAGTGCGAGCCCCTGCTCGTCGGCACGGTCGCCGGCGACGTCGAGGAAGCCCCAGGCGGTGTACATGCGCGGCGGCAGCCGCAGCGTCGTCCTGCCGTAGACCGTGACGAAACCGGGCGCGGCGCTGCCCGGATAGGTCATCGCGATGGTGCCTGTCGTGGGCTTGCCGTCGCGGTCCCTCAGCTCCAGCGTGTAGTCGTAGAGTTCCGGCTCCTTGAGCAGTGCGAACGCGGTGTGGGCCACCATGACCGCGCGCGCCGTGTCGGTGGCGGTCACCTGGCCGGAGACGGCCGAGTTGGTGGTCATGGCCGACGGGTCGAGGCGCAGCGTCACCTCGGCTGCGCCCTTCGCGGGCACGGTGACCGAGGGGCGCGAGAGGGTGAAGTGGTCGTCGCGGGTGTCCAGGGCCAGGTCCAGCGTCACATCGGCAGTGCCCGTGTTCCGGTAGGTAATGGTGCGCTCGGCGGGGCCGTCGTCCTTGTTCTGCCAGGTGACGGCGACCGTACCCAGGGAGCCGGGGGCCTCGATCGTGCTGTCGACGGCGGCGGCGACGTCGAGCCGTCCCGCGCCCAGCTGGTAGGGGGTGAAGGCGTTCAGCTTCTTCGACGACGACATCAGCGCGCTCTTCAGCCGGGCCGCGTCCCAGTCCGGGTGGGCCTGGTGCAGTACGGCGGCGCCGCCGGCGACGTGGGGGGTCGCCATCGACGTACCGGTCATCGACTGGTACATCGGTCCGCCCTCGGCCGGGTGTGCGGCGGCGGCACTGATGGACACGCCGGGCGCCGAGATGTCCGGCTTGATGGCGTAGGTGCGCCGCACCGGGCCCTGGCTGGAGAATGCCGCGCGGGTGTCCTGCTTGTTGACGGCGCCTACCGTGAGCGCCGCTTCGGCGGCTCCGGGGGAACCGATGGACCCCACGTCGGCGTTGTTGCCGGCGGCGACGACGAACAACGGCCCGCCGTCCGCGGACAGCGCGTTCACGGCCTGCGACACGGGGTCGACGCCGTCGGACGCGGTATTGGTGCCCAGGCTCATCGACACGACGTCGACACCCTCGTCCCGGGCCCACTGCATGCCCTCGATGATCGCGGACTCGGTGCCCTCGCCGGCGTCCGACAGCACCTTGCCGACGTACAGGGCCGCGCCCGGCGCCACACCCTTCTTCGCTCCGTCGGAGGCGGCGCCGGACCCGGCGATGGTGGACGCGACGTGGGTGCCGTGCCCCACCTTGTCATCGGTGCTCTCGCCCGGCACGAAGCTCTTGGACGCCACGATGGCGCCCTTGACGTCGGGGTGCGTGGCATCGATGCCGGTGTCGAGGACGGCGACCTTGCTGCCGGTGCCGTCGAAGCCCTCGGCCCAGGCCTCGGGGGCCCGCACCTGCGGCACGGACTCGCTCAGCGTCGGCTCGATCTTCCTGTCGAGCCACAGCTTGCCGATTCCGGTGTCGGCGTCGAGAGACCGGGGGGCCGTCGGAGTGTCGGGCGTGATGCCCGCCCAGAAGGCCCGCGCACGCCTGGCATCGGTCTTCAGGGCAGTGGCGCGGACAGCGGCCAGAGCGCGCACCCGCTTCGACCCGGCAGGCGCGCCCGGGAGAGCCGAGGACCGGGCGGCCCGCCCGTCCCCCGCCCCCTTCGGGGCGGTCGCGATCAGCGGAGTGCCGCCGGAGCGGGCGTCGTCGTAGCCCATCTCGACCAGGCCGGTGACGTTGAACAGTTCGACGTCGAGTCTGTCGGCGGCGATCAGCCCGGCGGCCTGCGCCGGAATCACGTAGGTGTTCGTGCCGTAGGTCTGTATCTGCACGCCTCCGTGCGAACCGGATGCGGTGTCGACGGTGACGGGATCGGAGCTGCCCGGCAGGTCCGTGTAGTGGACGACGTCACCGGTGACGAGGGTGACGTCGTACATGGGCGACGGGCCGGTCTTCCCGGCGGTGGCGCTCCTGGCGCCGTCATCCGCGCCGGCGGGGGTGGGCAGCAGTGCCCCACCGCCCAGCGCGAGCGAGAGCACCGCAATGGCCGGTACCAGGAGTCTCCGGCGTCTTGGATGTGAGGATGTCATGGCCCGTATCTGCGCAGGCGGGCCGACGGCCATACCGGGCCGGGGTGGCGACACCTCGTCATGGCGCGGATTCGCCACGGGGTGTGAGGAGCGGTGGGGCTCCGGGGAACGCCGAAGGGCCGCCCCGGATTTCTCCAGGACGGCCCTCGACTTCTGGTGTCCGAGGGGGGACTTGAACCCCCACGCCCGATAAAGGGCACTAGCACCTCAAGCTAGCGCGTCTGCCATTCCGCCACCCGGACCAGGTGGTCGGCCCCGGTTTCCCGTGGCGACAAAGAAAACAATACCAGGGGTTTGGGGTCGCCCTCACCTGCATTTCCCGTGGTCTTCGCCCTGGTCAGTGCGGTGCACGGGCCTCGGCGGGACACAGCCGGGGCCCCCGGCCGCCGCGCGCGCACCCTGTGTGGACGGTCGCGCACACACGGTACGGCCGGAGGTTCGGCGACGGCGTCCGCCGGTGCACGGGCGGGCCGGGTTACGTTCGCGGGCATGAGTGATCGCGGCTACCGGCCACCCCGCACGCTGTCGCCCTTGCGCGAGCGCCTGCGCGAAACGTTCTGGTTCGCTCCGACCCTGACGCTGGTCTGCGCCGTGGTGCTCTGGCTCGTCGCCTCGGCCGTCGACGAGCAGATCGTGGCCTACCTCCAGGACGAGGGGGCGTACGACGAGATCTCGGACCTGGTCTCGATCGCCGAGGACACGAAGACGATCGTCGTCACGGTCAGCTCGGCGATGATGACCTTCATCGGTGTGGTCTTCAGCATCTCGCTGGTGGCCGTGCAGATGGCGAGCGGCCAGCTCACGCCCCGGGTGGTCCGGATCTTCGTACGCAGCCGGATCAGCAAGCTCACGCTGTCCGTCTTCCTGGCGACGTTCGTGTTCTCGCTGCTGGTCCTGAGCTCGTACGAGAGCACGGCCGATCCGCGCCGCGTCGTGTCCGTCCCCTTTGTGCAGAGCATCCTGACCGCCGTGCTCGTCGGGCTCAGCCTGCTCCTCTTCATCGCGTACGTGAGCTCCACACTGCGCCTGATGCAGGTCGGGCCCGTCGTCGACCGGATCACCCGGGACTCCTTCCATGTGCTGCGGCGGATGCCCGTCGGCGGGCCGCAGGAGGAAGGAGTGCTTCCCGCCGAGAGCGGGCAGATCCCGCACGCGGGACGCGCCGGCGTGCTGCGGGACGTGAACGTGGCACGTCTGGTCCGGGTCGCGCGGAGACAGGGTGTGGTGCTGCGGCTCATCCCGCGGCTCGGGGACTTCGTCGTGCCGGGTACTCCGGTGCTGGCGGTGCACGGCGGGGACGCGCCGGGCCCGCACGCGTTGCGGTACACGGTGTGGGTCGGGGTCGAGCGCACGCTCCACCAGGATCTGGCGTTCGGACTGAGGCAGCTGTCGGACATCGCGCTGCGGGCCCTGTCGCCGGCGGTGAACGATCCGACCACCGCCGTGCAGTGCCTCGACCGGATCGTCCAGTTCCTCGCGGCCGTGGTGAAGCTCCCTCTCGGTGTCGTCCACCATCGGGACCGTAAGGGGTCCGTACGGCTCATTCAGGACGTGCCGGAGTGGGCGGATCTCGTGGATCTCGGGTTCGAGGAGATCCGCCGGTGCGCGACGGACAGCCCGCAGGTCACCCGGCGGCTGCTGGCCGGGATCGATGACCTGGTGGCACTGGCCGGGCCGGAGAGGCAGGGGCCGCTGCTCCGGCACCGCGCGCTGCTGGTGCAGGCGGTGGAGCGCACGGTTCCGGATGCGGCCGAGCGGGAGTTCGCGCTGTTGCCCGACCGGCAGGGGATCGGCTGAGGGGGCTGGGTGCGGGCGCGGCCCGCCCTCCCCGTACCTCATGGGAGGGGGGCCGCCGTGGGTTCTACTTACGCAGTGCCGCCATGCCCTCGTAGCTGATCCGCGCCTGCTTCAGGGACTGCGCGAGGTCCGTGGAGCTCGGTGCGGTGTCCTGCTCGACCATCGGGTTGCGGTACTGCGCCTCCCCGACGCGGCGGAAGAAGGTCCGGTAGTCGATGACCCCGGTGCCGAAGGGGACCATGTCGTAGCCGTCGCCACTGGCCGTGTTGATGATGCCGTCCTTGGCGTGGAACAGCGGGTAGCGCTTGTTGTGGCGGCGGACCACTGCCGCGGGGTCGAAGATGTTCTCCCGCACCGATCCGTCGAGCGCCGTGTAGGTGTGGAACTTGTACTGGGCGACGTGCGCCCAGTAGACGTCCATCTCCAGCCATACGGTCTTCGGGTCGGTGACCTTGAGGAAGTACTCGAGCTTGCGGATGCCCGAGCTGCGGGTGGGCCGTCCCTGGTCGTCCAGCGGACCGCCGTCGAGCAGGAAGCCGTACGCCGCGTCGTGGTTGTGCGTGTACAGCTTGATCCCCGCACGGTGGGCGATCTGCCCCAGCGCGTTCCACTTGTCGGCGGCCACGTCCCAGTCGGCGCGGTAGGCGCTGCCGGTGGGGTCGCCACCGGTGCCCATGTGGTCCATGCCGAGGATGTTGGCTATCTCCAGGTGCCGCTTGAACTGGTCGAGGTCGCTCTGGCTCAGGGGCCAGGACCCCGGGATGAAGCCGTGGTTGCCCTGGGCGCGCAGCCCGTAGTCGTCCAGCCAGGAACGCAGCAGCTTCGCGCCTTCCACCGATTCGAGGTTGTTTCCGCCCGGTGCGTTGGCGTGCTGGCCGTACCCGGCGAACTCGACCTGCTTGTACCCGTAGCGGGCCAGCTCCTTGAAGACCTCGCGGAAGCCCGAGGGCAGGGTCGTGCTGAGCGGGTCCCGGCCCGTGGCATCGCGCACGGTGTACAGGATGATCCCTCGCTTGTGCGCGGGGACCAGGGCCTGGCCGTGTCCGTGACCGTGGTCGTGCCCCGGACCGGAGGCGGGCCGGGCGAAGGCCGGCGATGCGCCGAGGACGGGCGCGGCGATCGCCGCCGCCCCGGCGGCGGTGCAGGTGCTGAGGAAGCGGCGGCGGTCGATGCCGAGGCTGCGGCGCAGGGCGCCGTCCGTTCCGGATGCGTCGTCGTTGTACACGGTCACGGTCTCTCTCCTTTTCGAAGATGCTCGCAGCGCTGTGAACGGACCGGTCTCATGCGAGGCCGGCCAGCGTGAGGAGCAGGGACTTCACTTCGGTGGCCCGGACGGGTCCGGTGAACGCGTGGGGGGTGGAGCAGAGGATGAGCGGACCTTCTTCGTCGCTCGGGGGGAGGCGGCCGTGGCTGCCTCGGATGGGTGACGGGTCGAGCGGTACGACCGCCATGCGGTAGCGCATGCCGAGCTTCTTGCGGGCGACGGCCGTGACCGCCTTGACCCGGACATAGGGGTCCTGGGGGTCCATGAAGAGCTCGACGGGGTCGTAGCCGGGTTTGCGGTGGATCTCGACGAGCTGGGCGAAGTCGGGTGCGCGGTCGTCGTCGAGCCAGTAGTAGTACGTGAACCAGGCGTCCGGTTCGGCCACGGCGACCAGTTCGCCGGAGCGCGGGTGGTCCAGGCCCTGTGCCTTCTTGCCCTCGTCGTCGAGGAGCTGCTCGATGCCGGGGAGGCCGGCCAGGGCTTCGCGGGCCGCTTCGAGATCCTCGGGACGGCGTACGTAGATGTGAGCGATCTGGTGGTCGGCGACGGCGAAGGCCCGCGACGTCATCGGGTCCAGGTACTCCATGCCGTCCTGGGTGTGGACCTCCAGGAGGCCGGCGCGGCGCAGCGCCCGGTTGATGTCGACGGGCCGGTCGACCCGGGTGATGCCGTACTCGGACAGGGCGACGACGGTGCGTCCCTCGCGGCGGGCGTCGTCCAGGAGCGGGGCCACGGCCCGGTCGAGGTCGGCGGCGGCCCGGAAGGCGCGCGGGTCGTCGGGGCCGTAGCGCTGGAGGTCGTAGTCGAGGTGCGGGAGGTAGCACAGGGCGAGGTCGGGGTGGCGGGTGCCGAGGATGTGCCGGGTGGCGTCGATGATCCACTGGGAGGAGACGAGGTCGGCGCCGGGTCCCCAGAAGTGGAAGAGGGGGAAGGTGCCGAGTTTCTCGGTGAGTTCGTCGTGGAGGGCGGGCTGGCGGGTGTAGCAG
>NZ_JAELVH010000367.1 GCF_019399235.1 Streptomyces poriferorum
GTGTACGGGACACCTGTCCGCCGCCCCGGCCGCCGGACAGGTGTCCCGTACACCCGAGCAGGCGGAGTCTTCCTGGGCGGCACTCCAGCAGGGCACCCTGATCGGCAGGAGCGTCGCCGGGCGGGTCCCCGCACCGGATGCGGACGACCACGACCACCTGGGCGACCAGGACGACCAAGGAGACGACGAGAAGTGAGCGCCCCCAGCCCCAGCACCGGTGACCTCGCATGGGTGCTGACCCCGCTGCTGGAACTGCCCGGAGTCCAGCACGCCGTGGTCGCCACCGGCGACGGCCTCGTCGAGGGCGCCTCGCCCGGACTCGACCGGGCCTCCGGCGAACGGGTCGCCGCCATGACGGCCACGCTGCACGCCGCGGCCCGCGCCTTCACCACGGCCTTCACCAACGTCGAGGCCCCGCAACTGGCCCAGACCGTAGTCGAGTCGGACCTGGGCTTCGCCATCGTCGTACCGGCGGGGAAGAACACCACGCTCGCCCTGTTCGCCGAACCGGGCGCCAAACTCGGGGACATCGCCTACCAGATGCAGGTGCAGGTCACCGCGCTGACGCGGGCGATGCACGCCCCGTCCCGCCAACCGGACACCGCCGCCCGGCCATGACCGCCGGCCCAGGACGCCGTCTGATCCCCGCCTACCTCGTCACCGGGGGCCGGTCCCGGCCCACCGGCCCCGCGCTCGACCGGCTCGCCGTGCTCGTGCGCACCGAGGAGGCCCTGCCGCAGGACACCGGCTCGGAGCAGCGCAGGCTGTGCGAACTGCTGGAGCCGGGCGCCCTCACCGTCGTCGAGTGCGCGGCCCATCTGGACCTGCCGGTCAGCGCCACCGTATTCCTGGCCACGGATCTCGCGGCCGCCGGACTTCTGCTCACGCGACCGCCGATACCCAGTGCCGGGGAGATCGACCGGTCGCTCGTCGAGAGGCTGCTCGTTGGACTCCGCTCCCTCCACTGACCGGACGGACGTCGGCTATCTGCCGGCTGCGGCCCGGACCCTGATGAAACTCGTCGTCACGGGTCCCTTCGGCGTGGGCAAGACGACCCTGATCCGCACTCTCTCGGAAATCCCCACGCTCCACACCGAAGAGGCGATGACCCAGTCCAGCACCCTGCTCGACGACACCGCCGGGCTTCCCGAGAAGACCACGACCACGGTCGCCATCGACTTCGGACGCCTCACCGTCCTGGACGATCTCGTGCTGTACATGTTCGGTACGCCCGGACAGGACCGCTTCCTGCCGCTGTGGGAGGACATCGCGCGCGGGGCGCTGGGCGCGCTCGTCCTGGTGGACACCCGCAGGCTCGCCGACTCCTTCGCCGTGATGGACATGGTCGAGGAGCAGGGGCTGCCGTACGCCGTCGCGGTCAACCGCTTCCCCGACGCCCCGGCCCACAGCGACGAGGTCCTGCGCGCACACCTCGACCTGGACGCCGGGACCCCGCTGGTCCAGTGCGACGCGAGGGAGCGACGCGGCAGCATCGACGCCCTGATCGCGCTGGCCGAGCACGTGCTGACCCGCCTGCCGCAGCCCGAGGACCCGCAGCCCGAGGACCCGTCATGACATCGCATCCGCAGCCGCCGCAGCCCCTCGCGCTGTACGGCCCCGACTTCGCGGCCGACCCGCACGGCCACTACCGCACCCTGCGGGAGCACGGCCCGCTCGCACCGGTCCGGATCGCCCCCGGCATCGAGGCGATGCTCGTCACCGACTACCAGGCGGCCGTCGACCTGCTCCGCGACACCCACACCTTCAGCAAGGACCCCCGCGCCTGGCAGGCGACGGTCCCCTCGGACTCCCCGGTGCTGCCCGTGCTCGGGCACCGTCCCACCGCGCTGTTCAGCGACGGCGCCGAGCACGCCCGTTACCGCGACGCCATCAACGACACCCTGGCCCTGATCGAGCCGCACATCCTGCGGGCCCAGGTGGCCGGGGTCGCCCAGCAGCTCATCGCCGAGTTCGCCACAACCGGCAGCGGCGACCTCATCGCCCAGTACGCCCGGCTGCTCCCGCTGCACGTCTTCGTCACCTGGTTCGGCGTCGATCCCGCGGACGGCGACCGGATCGTCGACGGCATCGGCGGCATGATGAACTCGGCTCAGGGCGCCGCCGCCGCGTACGCCGACCTCGTCGACGTCGTCACCCGTCTCGTCGCCGACCGGCGCGCCCGGCCGCGGCGCGACCTCACCTCGTACTTCCTCGCACATCCGGCGCGCCTGGACAACGACGAGACTGTGCGTCAGATCACGTTGCTCATGAGCGCGGGCCACGACCCCGAGACCAACCTGATCGGCAACGCGACCCTGCACATGCTCACCGACGAGCGCTACGCGGGATCGCTTCACGGGGGTGCGATGACCGCCCACGAGGCCATCAACGAGGTCCTGTGGCAGGATCCGCCGATCGCCAATCTGGCGGCGCACTACCCGCGCCACGACACCGAGTTCCACGGGGTCCGGCTGCGTGCGGGACAGCTCGTCCTGGTCTCCTTCGGCGCTGCCAACACCCAGTCCCGACCTGCCACTTCGGACACCGGGGTGAGGTCGGGGGGCAGCGCCCATCTGGCCTGGTCGGCCGGCCCCCACCGGTGCCCCGCCAAGCAGCCGGCCCTGCTCATCGCGATGACCGCGATCGAGCAGCTCACCAGCCAGCTGTGCGATGCGGAACTGACTGTTCCGGTGAGTGAACTGCTCTGGCGACCGGGGCCGTTCCACCGCGCGCTGGTGCATCTTCCGGTACGTTTCACCCCTCTGGACACCCTCGTGTCCGTGGGCCCCGACCGGGAGCCGGCCCGGCGGCCGGAGGTTCCGATCGGCTCCTGAACCGTGTCGCTGGTAGGCCGAACGGGTGAGGGGCGAGAGAATTGCCCGATGAACAGTGAGCGCAGCCGGCGCAACGCCAACCGATGCACAGACGGGGTGGTCCGGTGAGCAGGTACGACAGATACGACGTCACGGACGAGCAGTGGGAGGGTCTCGCCCAGGTCGTCCCGCTGCGCAGTCGCAACGAGTGGCCCTCCCGGGTGGACCACCGCTCGGTCCCGGACGAGCAGGAGAGCGCCGAGCAGCGGCGCATGGTGGTGCTGCGGGTCCAGATCTTCGCGGATGCGCGCGAGGTCGCGGAATACCTGGTCGCGCAGATTCCGGTGCTCCTCGACCTGACCAGCGCCGAGAGCGATGTGGCCAAGCGGATCCTGGACTTCACCAGCGGGGTCGTCTTCGGGCTGGGCAGCGGAATGCACCGGGTCGACCGGAATGTCTTCCTGCTGTCTCCCGTCGGCATGGAGGTCGAGGGTGTGACGGCGGCGGGCGTACCGGGGGCGTAGGCGACGTGCCGGCCGGGGCCGCCACGCATCCGGTACGCCGTGACCGGGTGCGGCCCCCGGTCCCCTCCCTCCTTCCCTGCCCGCCTGCCCGCCTGCCCGTCTGCCCGCCTGCCCGTCTGCGGGGCGGTGGTAGACCTGGGGCCGTGACAGAACTCGACGTACACGCGCTTCAGCAACGGCTCGCCGCATTCGCGGCCGCACGCGACTGGGAGCAGCACCACACCCCCAAGAACCTCGCCTCGGCGCTGAGCGTCGAGGCGGCCGAACTCGTCGAGATCTTCCAGTGGCTGACGCCGGAACAGTCGGCGCGGGTGATGGAGGACCCCGCGACGGCGCCCAGGGTGGCGGACGAGGTCGCCGACGTTCTCGCCTATCTGCTGCAGTTCTGCGAGGTGCTGGGCATCGATGTGTTGGCTGCTCTGGCGGCCAAGATCGAGCGGAACGAGGAGCGTTTTCCGGTGCCGCAGCCGACGGATCCCCCGCTCCGTCACTCTTCGGAGTGATCAAGTTGTTCACATTCGATTTCGTGTCCACAGATTTCCGAAATCCCCTGGCCTTTCGGTACCACCGCCCTCACTGTGGGTAATGGAAGAGGTGAGCGGGTTTTCGCGTCGAACGGGGGCACGGGATGGAAGCGGAGCGGCTTGTAGCAGTCATCCGGAGGGCACTGGCGCACAGCCGGGGCACGCCGGACATCATCGCCGAGGCCTGGCAGGCCCAAGCGCTGGCGCAGGCGATCGGGAGCCGGCTGGCGGCGAGCGGCCCCAAGGAGTTACGGGGCGAGGCGAGCGGCCTCAGCGAGATCGGCGGACGGAGCAACGGCGCACTGGAGCACCCGGCGGCCCGGGCGGGTGTGGCACGGGCGGCGCAGCTCTCCGAGGTCGCCGATCCGCGCGCGTCCCTCACCGGTCTCGGCGCGCTGCTCGGGGAGGTGGGGATAGCCCTGGTCGGGGTGGCGTGCGAGACCGATGAACAGGGCCTGTACTGGCAGTGCATGGAGGCGATCGACGCCGCGGACGAATCGACGGACCGGGTGCACGGCATGCTCCGTCTGCTCGACGAGCGGGACCGCGAACGCCGGGAGGATATGGAGCGTGACCGGGAGCGGGACGGCCCGCACGGCGTGCTGCACGGACCGGTGGGACCGGCCGCCGACGTCGGCTGAGCGTCCGAACACCGGCGAGGCGTGCGGAGGTGCAGGATGGAGGCATGGATCTTCGAATCTTCACCGAGCCCCAGCAAGGGGCGAGCTACGACACACTGCTCACCGTCGCGAAGGCGGCCGAGGACCTCGGTTTTGATGCCTTCTACCGGTCCGACCACTATCTGCGCATGGGCCAGGGCGACGGCCTTCCCGGCCCGACGGACGCGTGGATCACGCTGGCCGGGCTGGCGCGCGAGACCAAGCGGATCCGCCTCGGCACCCTGATGACGGCGGGGACGTTCCGGCTTCCCGGAGTGCTCGCCATCCAGGTGGCGCAGGTCGACCAGATGTCCGGCGGCCGCGTCGAGCTGGGCCTGGGCGCCGGCTGGTTCGAGCAGGAGCACAAGGCCTACGGCATCCCCTTCCCCAAGGAGAAGTTCGGCCGGCTGGAGGAGCAACTGGCGATCGTCACCGGCCTGTGGGCCACCGAGGTCGGCAAGACGTTCAGTTATGACGGTACGTACTACCAGCTCACCGACTCGCCCGCGCTGCCCAAGCCCGCGCAGGCCAAGGTGCCGGTGCTGATCGGCGGGCACGGTGCGAAGCGGACGCCGCGGCTGGCCGCGCAGTACGCAGACGAGTTCAACATTCCGTTCGCCTCGCTGGAGGACAGCGAGAAGCAGTTCGGCCGGGTCAGGGCGGCGGCCGCGGAGGCGGGCCGCGGGCCGGACGATCTGGTGTACTCCAACGCCCTGGTCGTCTGCGTCGGCAAGGACGACGCGGAGGTGGCACGCCGGGCCGCCGTCATCGGACGGGACGTGGCGGAACTGAAGGCGAACGGGCTGGCCGGCTCGCCCGCCGAGGTCGTCGACAAGATCGGCCGGTTCGGGGCGATCGGGGCGTCGCGCATCTACCTCCAGGTGCTGGACCTCCGCGACCTGGAACACCTGGAGCTGATCTCGTCGCAGGTCCAGTCACAGCTCGACTGAGGGAACAAGGAGCCGCTGATGTCACCCGCCCGCGATCCCGCCGCCCCGGCCGGGGCG
>NZ_JAELVH010000368.1 GCF_019399235.1 Streptomyces poriferorum
GCATGGGAGCGCTCCCATGCCCCGTATCGCACATCAACCCACGATTGGCGATGACACGTCAATAACCGGGACGGCCGGACTCGGCGCGCTCGGTGCTGCCACCCGGCGCGCTCGCAGACCGCGGACTGGAATGGCGGCCGCCTGGGGAAGATTCGAGCAGCGTCCACGGCTTCGCGCGGGGGGAATTCATATGGATTCAGACATGATCACCGCTGTTGCGGCGGTAGTCGTGGCACTCGGCTCGCTTTGGGTGAGCTACACGCAGGCCCGGGACAGCAGGCGACATGGCCGGCAGTCGGTGAGGCCCATGCTGCATATGCGCCGCGTGAAGGAGTACGAAGGCACTGAGGCGGGGCTCAATGTCATCAATGCCGGTCTCGGGCCTGCCATCGTGACGCGTTCGATCGTGCGGTTGGACGGGGAGGTCATAGGGCAGTGGGACTACCACACACAGCAACGCCTCCTCGGCCCGTTGCCGACGCGCCCCAAGGCGCACTCCTTGCGTCCGGGCGCCGTGGTGCTGGCCGGGCAGTCCACGTTCCTGTTGTCTCTGGATGATTTCAGCGATGACCGGCATGGCTGGTTCTGGGAACTCGTCACTCGACGTCTGGTGATCGAGATCCACTATGAATCCCTGTACGGCGGCGAGAACTTCATGGTGGCGCCGCCCGTCTTCTGAATGGCCATGGGAAGTCGTGAGCGACCACTGGCGCTTATGTCGGGCATGGATGTCAAAGACTCCGGACCATGATCGGTCCGGGGCCGGACAGACCACCGAGGGTCGCCGGTACCGCGCGTTGGCGCTGTGTTGATCGTTTGGGTGCACCAGCGGCAAGCGTGGCTATTGCTCGGCGGCGTGCTTGAGGACGTGGGCTCAGCCGTCGACGGGGATCGGCCGGTTCGGTGGGCCGTCGGTCAGCAAGGATGCCAATAGTTTCGGCAGCTCAGCCGGCCGCAGCACATCCGAGGTCGCGGCCAGTTCCGCTACGGTCCACCAGCGGTGCCCGGTGATCGCGGCCCTCTCGATCTCCTTGAACGCCGAGGTATCGACCTGGAACGCAGGCGTCCGGGCCATGTAGTAGCGCTGGCGAACCTCATACGCGACGCCGCCCCGGACCGTTGCCCACGGACGCCCTCGCCAGATCTCCGGACCCAGCGAGAGGTTCGTCAGCCCGGTTTCTTCTCGCAACTCCCGCAGGGCTGCCTGCTCGTGGCTTTCGCCTGGCTTGAGTCCGCCTCCAGGGGTGAACCACCGAACGGAACCGTCCTCCTTGGTCAGGGCAGAGAACAGCAGTAGTCGACCGGCGTCGTCCAGCAGCACCACGCGCGCGCCCGGGCGCGGCACCAGGCCCCCCTCCGGATTCATCACCTCGTCAGACTAGAGCCGCGGTCCCTGGGCGACCGCCGGAGTGGGACCGGATCTCTGCCGGGCCGTGCCCGAGCCTGCCGTGTGGTGCCGTCCTGCCTGGCCGGCACCACATGGCTTGGTACTCGAGCCTGCTCGTCGACACCTTGTGCCGGACCGTCCGCTCACGCATCGCGCACGCATCAAGGGAGTGTGGGCTCGCTGCATGGCACGGCCGAGCGGACTTCCAGGCCCGTCGCCGAGCAGCGAACCCGGGGTGGGGTCAGTACTGGCTGGTGTACTGCGGCGTCGTGTCCTCGGCCTGACGCACTTCGTCCGGTGCGTGCCGGGCGAGCTTCTCGCCTTCGATGTCGACGTTGGGCAGGATGCGGTCGATCCAGACGGGCAGGGACCACGCGTGCCGGCCGAGGAGTGCCAGGGCGGCGGGCACGATGGTCATGCGGACGACGAAGGCGTCGAAGGCCACGGCGATCGCGAGGCCGAAGCCGAGCGACTTGATCATGGCGTCGTCGCCTCCGACGAAGCCGGCGAACACGGAGATCATGATGAGGGCTGCGGCCGTGACGACCTTCGAACTGTGCTTGAAACCGGTCTCGATTGCGGTGCGGGCGCCGGCCCCGTGGACGTACGCCTCACGCATGCGGGTCACCAGGAACACCTGGTAGTCCATTGCGAGACCGAACACTATGCCCACCATGAGAATCGGCATGAGGCTCATGATCGGGCCGGTCTGTTCGAGGCCGACCAGGTCCTGGAGCCAGCCCCACTGGAAGACGGCGACGAGCGCACCGAGCGCGGCCAGGACCGACAGGAGGAAGCCGAGCGCTGCCTTCACGGGGACCATGAGGGAGCGGAAGACCAGGATCAGCACGAGGATCGCCAGGCCGACGACGAGCGCCAGATAGGGAAAGATCGCCGCGCTGAACTTGTCGGAGATGTCGATGTTCATTGCGGTGGAGCCGGTCACCATGGACCGGGCGCCGGTGGACGACTCGGTGCCGGCGGCCAGCGAGCGGATGTCGCCGACGAGTTCCTTGGTGGCGTCGCTGCTCGGCCCACTCTTGGGAATCACCGTGATGATGGCGGTGTCACCGGCCTTGTTGAAGGCGGCGGGTGACACGGACGCCACGTCCGGGAGACCGGCGACGGCCGTGCCCATACCGGCGGCGGTGCTGCGGGCGATGTCGGGGCTCGGGTCGTCGACGGTCAGGGTCAGAGGGCCGTTGAAGCCGGGGCCGAAGGAGTCGGCCAGGATGTCGTACGCCTTGCGCTGTGTGGAGGATGCGGGCCTGGAGCCGTCGTCCGGCAGTCCGAGCTTGAGCTGTGTGGCGGGCAGTGCGACGACGCCGAGCGCGACGACCGCGAACACGAGGACCTTGACCGGCCTGCGCAGGACGAAGGCGATCCAGCGGTTGCCGATCGTCGCCCGGGGAGCCGCGGCCGGTGCCGGAGTGCGTGCGGACTTCTTACGGGCCTTGCCCAGGACCCGCTCCCCGGCGAACCCCAGCAGCGCCGGCACCAGGGTGACGGCCACGAGCACGGAGACGACGACAGCTCCGGCGGCGGCCAGGCCCATGGCGGTGAGCATGGGCAGGTTGACCACGGCCAGGCCGGCGAGGGCGATGACGACGGTCACGCCGGCGAAGACGACGGCTGAACCGGCGGTGCCGTTGGCCCGTGCCGCGGCTTCCTTCGCGTTGTACCCGTCCGCCCGTTCCGAGCGGTAGCGGGAGACGATGAACAGCGCGTAGTCGATTCCGACGGCGATACCGAGCATCGACGCGAGCGCCGAGGTGTTGCTGTTGAGCTCGAAGATCGCGCTCACCGCAGTGATGGCCGTGGTGCTGACACCGACGCCCACGAGGGCGGTGATCAGCGGGAGACCGGCGGCGATGAGGGACCCGAAGGTCATGACCATGATGACGGCGGCGAGGGCGAAGCCGATGGCCTCCGCGGAGTGGCCTCCCTCCGGGGCCGCGAGCGCGTCACCGGATGCCTCGACCGTCAGCCCTTCGTCCCGGCCCGTGGCCAGTGCGTCGTCGATGCCGGTGTGGTCGGCGTCGGTCAGGTCCGCCGCGGCAGCGGTGTAGTTGACCTGGGCGTATGCGGTGGTGCCGTCCGCACTGACCGCCTTCGTGGCGAAGGGGTCGCTGACCTGGCCGATGCGGGACGAGGAGTTCCTGAGGTCCGCCAGGGCCGCTTCGGCCGCAGCCTTGTTCTCGGCACTGCTGATCCTCTGGCCGTCGGGGGCCCGCAGCACGACGCGAGCGGACGCGCCTTCGGCGTTGGCGGCCGGGAACTTCTCCCCGAGGAGGTCGAAGGCGCGCTGGGACTCCGTACCGGGCAGGGTGAAGCTCGAATCGGCCGAGCCCGAGGTGCCGGCCGCGCCGGCGCCGACGGCGCCCAGGACGACGGCCCACAGGAGGACGACCAGCCAGCGCCGCCGGAAGGCGAACCGGCCGATCCTGTGCAGGAAAGTTGCCATGAGGGTGTGACTCCGTAGGGAAGGAAGGTGCTCGGTCGGCGGACATACGCGGCATGAACGGTGCGTCGCTCCTCGCTCAGCAATTCCGTTCCTGGGGCCGAGGTTGAGGGGTGCCGCAGCGCCCGCCCGGTGCGGGCTGCGGGCGCTGCGGCGCGTGCCGGCCGCCGTCCCCACAGGGCGCGGCACGCCGTCCGGTCACATCACCGCGTGAGACGGTCCCGGACCCCAGCGGCGCGGTGCGGCCACCTGACCGGCCCGGCCGCAGCGCCGCCGGCCACGTACGCCGTCGGCACTGACGGCGCTGATACCGGCGGTCGGCCTCGGGGGAAGGACCGGCCGCCGGTGAATCCATGGTTTCCTGCGAAGACGCCCTGCGATGTCGGCCGTAGGTACTGTTCCGGCGCGGGCCTGTCGGTCATTCGGCCGACACGTCCACCGGGATCCGTACACCTACGCTGACCAGCGTGGACCTGGACCTTCCGTTTACTCCTGCCGTCAAACGCCTCATCACCGTCTGCGCGCTGCTCGCGCTCGCCCTGACGGGGTTCGCGGATGTCGCTCTGCTGGCCATGGCGCCCGATCCGTGGCACCCCGCCACGAACTGGCTGCCCGTCCTGGTGACGGGCCCGCTCCTGATCCTCGCCGTGGGCGACACACGCTTCTCGCCGCCGCTGCTGCCACGCATCTGGATGGTGGTGGCGATGTCACTGACGCTGAGCGGCATCTGCGTCGCGGTCCCCCAGACCGGGTCCTCCGTGGGCGCACTGGAAATCGCGGGACTGCTGGGTCTGCTTCTTCGCACCGCCGCACGGACCGCGCGCCCGAAGGCGGCCGCCGCATCGGCCGCCGCCCTGAGCGTGACCGTCCTGGTCCTGCCCTTCCGCACCGGCTCGTGGGCGAGCATCGTGGCGGGCGTCTACATGCTGACCGTGATACTCGCCATCGTCATCACACTCGGCTGCGCCATCCGCGCCATGGAGGCGAGGCGCCGCCGGGCCATCACCGACGTACGCCAGGCGGAACGCCTCGCGCTCGCCCGCGACCTGCATGACCTGATCGCCCATCACATGACCGGGATCATCGTCCAGGCCCACGCGGCAACGGCCGTCTACCCCACCGCACCGGACAAGGTCGAGCCGATCCTGCGTAACATCGCGCAGGCCGGCACCGAGACACTGGAATCCATGCGACGTCTGGTCCGCGTGCTGAGGGAGGACAACCACACCGCGGTGCGCCCGGGCGACCTGCTCAGCGAGCTACTCGACGCCTGCGGCGGCCGGCCTCGCACCCGCCACACCCGCCACTGCGCGCCTCGAAGCCACCGCGGCCGCGCGTACCGCCCACATCAGCCCCGAAGTGGAGATCTCCGCCTACCGCGTGGCCCAGGAAGCACTCACCAATGTGCGCAGGCACGCCCCCGGCGCCCAGGTCGACGTCCGCCTCGACGCCGACAGCACCTGGCTGCACCTCAGCATCACCGACACCGGAGGACCCCAACGCACCGCTGTGCCGACCGGCGGCCAGGGCGGCTTCGGCCTCATCGGCCTGCGCGAACGGGTCGAAGCACTCGACGGAGCACTCCACACCGGCCCTCTGCCCGAAGGCGGTTGGGAAGTGAAAGCCACCTTCCGACTACGTGCCCCGTCCCCGGCCCAGGACACCCCCGCAC
>NZ_JAELVH010000369.1 GCF_019399235.1 Streptomyces poriferorum
GACGACGACCCCGGCGCCGTAGATCAGCGGCTTCCTGCCGGCCGTCCGGGACAAGGGCTTACGGGACGAGGGCTTACGGGACGACGGTTCGCGGGACGACGGCTTACCCGGCGACGACGGCTTCGGGGACGGCTTGGGCATGGACGTGGGCATGCGGAACTCCGAGCTGGTGATGCGAGAGGAAGGAGAGGGACGGCCGGGTGAGGGCAGCCGTCTACACCCTCAGTACGGAGAGTTCCACCGGGCTCGGCGCGGCCGCGTCGGGTCCGCGCAGCGTCATCGGCACGAGCCGCCGCACCGGCACCGGGACGGTGGCGGCGGGCAGACCCCATTCGGCGAGGCCCGGCGCCTGGTCGTGGGCCGCGCGGGCCCGCCCGGGAACAGCAGGCTCGGTGCCGTCGTGCTTGCCCTTCCTGCCGCAGCCGGGAAGCCCGTCCCCCTGCCCGATGCCCGCGGACACGGCCACGGACGGACCCGAAGAAGGTGGCGCCGACGCGGAAGCAGTCGACGGCCCGCAGAACAGCCCCAGGACGACAGCGAGGGCCGCCACCAGGCAGCACCACGACGAACGGGACACGGCGGACAGGCCTTCCGGCAGGGGCTCGGCAGAAAGATCGACTGTCCAAAATGGTACGTGCTGTGATCGCTCCGTCCCCGGCCTTACGGGTCCGGTGACCGAGACCGCGGGAAATAGGTTCGCCGTTCCTCGGGCCCGGGTGAGATCCTGGGATCCGTATGTCTACTTCCTTTGCCGATCTCCAGTCCCAGCTCGGGCAGCTCTCGCTCCGCGACGCGCACCGGCTCGGCCGCCGCCTCGAAGGCGCGCGCCGCATTCGTAAGCCCGAGGCCCAGCAGGCCGTGCTGGACGAGATCGCGGCCCAGGCCACGAAGGCAGCCGGGCGGCTCGCGCTGCGGGCCGGGCGGCTGCCTGCTCTCTCGTACCCGGAACAGCTGCCGGTCAGCCAGAAGAAGGACGAGATCCTGGAGGCGATACGCGACCACCAGGTCGTGATCGTCGCCGGTGAGACCGGCTCCGGCAAGACCACCCAGATCCCCAAGATCTGCATGGAGCTGGGCCGTGGCGTCCGCGGCATGATCGGGCACACCCAGCCGCGCCGGATCGCGGCACGCACGGTGGCCGAGCGGATCGCCGAGGAGCTGAAGACCCCGCTGGGCGAGGCGGTGGGCTGGAAGGTCCGCTTCACCGACCAGGTCAACCAGGACGCGACCTTCGTCAAGCTGATGACGGACGGCATCCTGCTCGCCGAGATCCAGACGGACCGCGAGCTGCTCGCGTACGACACGATCATCATCGACGAGGCCCACGAGCGGTCGCTGAACATCGACTTCCTGCTCGGCTATCTGGCCCGGCTGCTGCCCAAGCGCCCGGACCTGAAGGTCGTCATCACCTCGGCGACCATCGACCCGGAGCGCTTCGCCCGCCACTTCGGCGAGGCGCCGATCGTCGAGGTCAGCGGCCGTACGTATCCGGTCGAGGTGCGTTACCGGCCCCTCCTCGAAGAGGACAGCGAGGACTCCGACCGCGACCAGATCACGGCGATCTGCGACGCCGTCGACGAGCTCCAGAACGAGGGACCCGGCGATGTCCTGGTCTTCCTCTCCGGCGAGCGCGAGATCCGCGACACCGCGGACGCGCTCGGCAAACGCAACCTCAGACACACCGAGGTGCTCCCTCTCTACGCACGCCTGTCGCACGCCGAACAGCACCGCGTGTTCCAGCGCCACACCGGACGCAGGGTCGTCCTCGCCACGAACGTCGCCGAGACCTCGCTGACCGTTCCCGGCATCAAGTACGTGATCGACCCGGGCAACGCCCGCATCTCCCGCTACAGCCACCGCACCAAGGTCCAGCGGCTGCCGATCGAGCGGATCTCGCAGGCCAGCGCCAACCAGCGCAAGGGCCGCTGCGGCCGTACGTCGGACGGCATCTGCATCCGGCTGTACTCCGAGGACGACTTCCTGACCCGTGCGGAGTTCACGGACCCGGAGATCCTGCGGACGAACCTGGCCTCCGTCATCCTCCAGATGACCGCGGCCGGTCTCGGCGAGATCGAGAAGTTCCCCTTCATCGACCCGCCGGACCACCGCAACATCCGCGACGGCGTGCAGCTCCTCCAGGAGCTGGGCGCGCTGGATCCGGAGGAGAAGGATCCGAAGAAGCGGCTCACCCCGCTCGGCCGCAAGCTCTCGCAGCTTCCGGTGGACCCGCGCCTGGCCCGGATGGTCATCGAGGCGGATCGGAACGGCTGTGTCCGCGAGGTCATGGTCATCGCCTCCGCGCTCTCCATCCAGGACCCGCGCGAACGGCCGTCCGATAAACAGACGCAGGCCGACCAGCACCACGCCCGGTTCAAGGACGAGACGTCTGACTTCCTGGCGTTCCTGAACCTGTGGCGCTACATCCGCGAGCAGCAGAAGGAGCGCGGCTCCTCCAGCTTCCGCCGGATGTGCAAGCAGGAGTACCTGAACTTCCTGCGCATCCGCGAATGGCAGGACATCTACGCGCAGCTGCGTACGGTCGCCAAGCAGATGGGCATCGAACTCAATGAGGACGATGCTCCGGAGCAGTCGGTGCACACCTCGCTGCTCGCCGGCCTGCTTTCGCACATCGGGCTGAAGGACACCGAGAAGAACGAGTACCTGGGTGCCCGCAGCGCCAAGTTCGCGATCTTCCCGGGGTCGGCGCTGTTCAAGAAGCAGCCGCGGTTCGTGATGTCGGCCGAGCTGGTCGAGACCTCCCGGCTGTGGGCGCGGGTCAACGCCCGGGTCGAGCCCGAGTGGATCGAACCGCTGGCCCAGCACCTGCTGAAGCGCACCTACAGCGAGCCGCACTGGGAGAAGGACCAGGCGGCGGTGATGGCCTACGAGCGGGTCACGCTCTACGGCGTACCGATCGTCGCCCAGCGCAAGGTCAATTTCGGCCGGATCGACCAGGAGGCCTCGCGGGATCTCTTCATCCGCAACGCCCTGGTCGAGGGCGACTGGCGCACGCACCACCAGTTCTTCCACGACAACCGCAAACTCCTGGGCGAAGTCGAGGAGTTGGAGCACCGCGCCCGGCGCCGCGACATCCTCGTGGACGACGAGACCCTGTTCGACTTCTACGACCAGCGGATCCCCGAACACGTCGTCTCGGGCGCGCACTTCGACTCGTGGTGGAAGCACAAGCGCAAGGACGAGCCGGACGCGCTGGACTTCGAGCGCTCGATGCTCATCAACGAGAAGGCCGGGGCCGTCACCAAGGACGACTACCCGGACTCCTGGCGGCAGGGGAAGCTCAAGTTCCGGGTGACGTACCAG
The DNA here is from genome assembly GCF_019399235.1 of Streptomyces poriferorum. Classification (GTDB taxonomy): domain Bacteria; phylum Actinomycetota; class Actinomycetes; order Streptomycetales; family Streptomycetaceae; genus Streptomyces; species Streptomyces poriferorum. Next base: position 3,322 of record NZ_JAELVH010000369.1, read on the forward strand.
TTCGAGCCCGGCGCGGACGCCGACGGCGTGACCGTCCACATCCCGCTCCAGGTGCTCAACCAGGTCACGTCCGAGGGCTTCGACTGGCAGATCCCGGGCCTGCGCGAGGAAGTGGTCACCGAGCTGATCCGCTCCCTGCCCAAGCCCATCCGCCGGCACTACGTCCCGGCGCCGAACTACGCGGACAAGTTCCTGGACCGGGCCGTGCCCCTCCAGGAGCCGCTGCCCTTCACCCTGGCCCGTGAGCTCCAGCGGATGGTCGGCGTCCCGGTGACCGCGGACGACTTCGACCTGAGCCGGGTCCCGGACCACCTGAAGATCACCTTCCGGGTCGTCGACGAGCGGCGCCGCAAGGTCGCCGAGGACAAGGACCTGGAGGCGCTGCGGGTCCAGCTGCGCCCCAAGGCCCGTCAGGCCCTCTCCCAGGCCGCTGCGGCGACCGCGGGGCCGTCAGGGGAGTCCATCGAGCGTTCGGGGCTCACGGACTGGACGATCGGCACGCTGGACCGGGTCTTCGAGACGCGGCGGGCGGGGCAGCCGGTCAAGGCCTTCCCCGCCCTGGTCGACCAGGGCGGGACCGTGGCCGTACGGCTCTTCGACACGGAGGCCGAGCAGCAGCAGGCGATGTGGCGCGGCACCCGGAAGCTGATCCTGCTGAACATCCCGGTGAACCCGGCGAAGTTCGCCTCGGACAAGCTCACCAACCAGCAGAAGCTCGCCCTGTCCCGCAATCCGCACGGCTCCATCCAGGCCCTCTTCGACGACTGCGCGACGGCGGCCGCCGATCGGCTGATCGCCGCGCACGGCGGTCCGGCCTGGGACGAGGCGTCGTTCCGGAAGCTGTACGACAAGGTGCGTGCCGACCTGGTGGACCTGACCGTCCGCACGATCGGCCAGGTCCAGCAGATCCTGGCGGCCTGGCAGGCGTGCGAGCGCCGGCTGAAGTCCACCAACAGCCTGGTCCTGATCAACAACGTCACGGACGTACGGGAGCACCTGGCCCGGCTCGTGCCGTCCGGGTTCGTCACCCTGACCGGGCTGCGCAGGCTGCCCGACCTGATGCGCTACCTGGTCGCCGAGGACCGCCGGCTCCAGCAGATGCCGACGAACGTCCAGCGCGACACCACGCGCATGGAGAAGGTCCACGAGATGCAGGACGAGTACGCCTGGCTGCTGGAGCAACTGCCGCAGGGCAGGCCCGTTCCGCAGGAGGTCCTGGACATCCGCTGGATGATCGAGGAGCTGCGGGTCAGCTACTTCGCGCATGCCCTGGGCACCGCGTTCCCCGTCTCCGACAAGCGGATCGTGAAGGCGATCGACGCCGCCGCCCCGTAGGGGGCCCGGCGGTGGGCGCGTAACGGCTCCGCCACCAGGAGTGAGGTCGACCGCACCCTCTGACCTCCTGTACAGTCTGTCTTCGCAGCCAGCCGCAAGGCAGCAGCGAAAACCTGGTCCTGTGGAGCAGTTTGGAGTGCTCGCCACCCTGTCAAGGTGGAGGCCGCGGGTTCAAATCCCGTCAGGACCGCAGTAACGAAAGCCCGGATCCTCTGGATCCGGGCTTTCGCGCGTCTTGACTCCGGTGTCCGCCGACGAGTACTCAGAACCAAGGGCTGCCCCTGGTCTTCCGGGAGGGGCGGCGCGCATCCACCGGGAGGTGGCGCGGATGGCGGCATCCACGAGCGAGAACTTCCCTCCGGACCGGTCCGGAGACCGCGAGCCGGCCCCGGCACAGCCCTCGGGCACCGCCCCGGCGCCGGTGCGCAGGAGGACGCCCCGGCACGAGATCCGGGCCCTGCTGCGCGCCCACCTGGCGGCGGCCTCCGGCTACCGCCACCTCACCCGGCACTGCGCGGTCTGCGCACGGTTACTGAGGCTCGCCATGGAGCCCCTGACGGCCTCAGGGGCGACGGAAGCGGCCTCGACGGTCCTGGCGAGCCCAGGGGCGAGGGACGCGGCCTCGGCGGTCCTGGTGACCTCAGGGGCGGCGGAAGCGGCCTCGACGGTCCTGGCGAGCTCAGGGGCGAGGGAAACGGCCTCGGCCCCCCTGATGGCCTCAGGGGCGGCGGAAGCGACGTCGACGGCCCTGGCGAGCCCTGGCCCGTCCGAGCCGCCCCCGGCGCCTCTGGCGGGCACCGGACCGAGCGAGTCGACCCTGGTGACCCTGGCGGCCCCTGGCCCCCCCCCGTTACCTTTTTT
>NZ_JAELVH010000036.1 GCF_019399235.1 Streptomyces poriferorum
TCCGAGAAACAGTGCCTAGTGACCCGAGTCAGAGATTCGTCGTTAGTCGGGCATGAGTCGTCCGGGTCCGAAGATTCCTCCGTTGTCTGTGACCGATGCCCAGCGGGCGGTGCTGGAGGGCTGGTTACGTCGTCGCGCGACGGCCCAGGCCCTGGCTCAGCGGTCGCGGATCGTGCTGGAGTGCGCCGAGGGCCACTCGATCATGGAGGTCTCCCGCCGGCTGCGAATCACTCCTGACACGGTCCGCACCTGGCGGCGCCGCTTCATCGAGCGGGGCCTGGACGGTTTGTGCGACGACCCGCGACCCGGCGTCCCGCGGAAGATCACCGACGCTGACGTCGAGCGGGTCATCGTCAAGACACTTGAGGAGACCCCGAAGAACGCCACCCACTGGTCGACCAGGTCGATGGCTTCGGCCACCGGGATGTCGCAGTCGACGGTCTCGCGGATCTGGCGGGCGTTCGCCCTGGCGCCGCACCGGTCGCAGACGTTCAAGCTCTCGACCGACCCGCTGTTCATCGACAAGGTCCGCGACGTCGTCGGCCTTTACCTCGATCCGCCGGAGAAGGCCCTGGTGCTCTGCGTGGACGAAAAGTCGCAGATCCAGGCCCTGGACCGGTCCCAGCCGGTCCTGCCGATGATGCCCGGTGTTCCCGAGCGCCGCAGCCACGACTACATCCGCGCCGGCACCACCACCCTCTTCGCCGCCCTCGAGGTCGCCACCGGCAAGGTCATCGACTCCCTCCACCGCCGCCACCGGGCGGCGGAGTTCAAGAAATTCCTCACGAAGCTGGACAAGGAGGTCCCGGCCGATCTCCAGGTTCATCTGATCCTGGACAACTACGCGACCCACAAGACACCCGAGATCAAGAAGTGGCTGCTGGCCCACCCACGCTTCCAGCTGCATTTCACTCCGACCAGCGCGTCCTGGTTGAACCTGGTCGAACGATGGTTCGCCGAGCTGACCCAGAAGAAGCTCAAGCGCGGCGTCCACCGCTCCGTCCAGGCCCTCGAACACGACATCAGGACCTGGATCGCCGACTGGAACAACCAACCAGACCCTTCGTCTGGACCAAGACAGCCGACGAAATCCTCGACAAAGTCGCCGCCTACTGCCGACGAATCTCTGACTCAGGTCACTAGTAGGGCTTCGCTACATCTCTGGGCAAGGACCCTTTCTGGTGGTTTCCTTCTGATATGTAGACGAACTCGCCGCGCGTCTGGACCGGTTGGGGAAGTTCGGCCGGGAGTTGTTCGCGCCGTTGGTGCGTACTGACCAGCGGGTGAAGGGCAGCCTGTGCCGGCGGGGCCTGCTGCTGGACAGGCGGCGGAAGTCGATGCAGCCGATGGCCGGACGCCTCGGAGTGGACCATCAGCAGTTGCAGCAGTTCATGACGTCGTCGACGTGGCCGGTGGACGCTGTTCGCGCGAGGCTGGCCCGTCGGGCGGTTGCGGTGGTGATGACCTGCTCCTGATAGGCCGCACTTCTCCCCTGGACCGGGTTCCAGCATGAGGTTGGCCCGCAAAATGGCCGTGGCCCCGGAATTGCGCCGGGGCCACGGTGATGGTGTTGTCTGCGGGGTCAGTGACCGAATACGCGCATGCTGTCGTAGGCCCAGCCGCTGGTCTTCTCCGCGCCGTGGAGCGGCTCGTTGAAGGTGCCGTTATCCTTTGCGACCCAGGTGATCATCTTGACGGGGCCGTCGTCGTAGCCGTAGTTGGCGGCGAGGTCGTCGCGTCCATCGCCATTGAAGTCGCCACCGAACAGTCGCATGTTGTCTCGGGTGTAGCGACCGGCTGCGGCAGTCCAGGCGATCTTGCGGGTGTCGAGGGAGCCGTCGGCGTCTCCTGGGGTGAAGGTGATGACGGAGTCGGAGCCGTCGGCGTAGTCGTACCAGGAGGCGATGTCGTCCTTGCCGTCGCCGTTGAAGTCGCCGGATTGGACGCTGGTGCGGTCGTAGCTGCCCCAACTAGTGCTGGACCAGCCCTCCACGGCGGTGTTGTTGAAGCCGCCAGTAGGCAAGGCGAGGAGGGTGAGCATCTTGACCTCACCCTCGGGGTAGAAGTACATCGCCGCGAGGTCGTCCCGGCCGTCACCGTTGTAGTCGCCGGTGGTCAGTTTCAGGTTGTCGAAAGTCCAGCCGGTGGTGCGGGTGAAGGAGGAGAAGGGATTGTTGAAGGTGCCGTTCGGCTTGGACAGGAAAGTGAAGATCTTGTCGCTGCCGTCGGCGTAGTCGTACCAGACAGCGACGTCGTCGCGGCCGTCGCCGTTGTAGTCACCTGCGCGTGAGGTCATGCGGTGGAAGGTCCAGGAGCCAGGTGGGACGCTCCAGGATGCGGTGGCGTTCCCGAAGGTGCCGTCTGTCCGGGCGAGCCAGGTGTAGAGCTTCACGGCACCATCGCTGTAGCCGTAGAAGACTCCGATGTCGGAGCGGCCGTCGCCGTTGAAGTCACCGGTGATTCGCTGAGTGTTGGCCATGGTCCAGGTTCCGGCGACGGCACTGTAGGCGACGCTGGGTTGTTGCAGGGCTCCGTCGCTGCCGCCGCTCCACGTGTGGACCTTGTCGGTGCCGTCGGCGTAGTCGTACCAGGTGGCGACGTCGCTGCGGCCGTCGCCGTTGTAGTCCTGGCGGGTGTGGGTGCCGCTGGACCACAGGGATTCACCCTTGGCGTTGTGGACGGTGAGGTTGCCGCGGTCGTAGAGGGTGGCGTAGCTGTTGGTGCCGCTGGTGGCGGACTGCCAGGCGATGGTGTCATCGGAGTTGTAGAGGACGAGGTTGCCATTCGTCTGCATGATGGCTTTGGTGCCGGTGGTTGTGGGGGTAGCCCAGAGTTCCTTGCCGGTCGCCTTGGCTTTGATGATCAATTTGCCGTTGGTGAGTTCCAGGGTGACTGAGGCGGAGGCGTAGGACTGGCCAGGGGTGATGGTGGTTCCCGACGGGATGCGTGCTCCGCCGTTGGCGCCGTCGATCAGAGTGGCGGAGCCGAAGGTGCCGTCGCTTTGGCCGGGGATGAGATACATGCTGTTGTCAGCTTTGCGAACCCACAGGTCGGCGACGTTGTCACCATTGAAGTCGCCGACGGTTCCGATGCCGGGATAGCTGTTGGCGCTGAGTCCGGTGCGGATCTTGGTGCGGGTGTTCGTGCCCCACGTGGCAAGGTTGAGCTTGCCGGCGCTGGTCTTGGTGCCGTAGGAACGCCAGACGTCACCGGTGGCGTTGTCTCGCAACCACAGGTCGGGGATGGCGTCGGCGTTGAGATCGCCGGGAGCTAGCACGGTGTACTTGTCCCAGTCGGTGCCGCCGACCAGGACGGGAGGGCCGAACTTGTCAAGCTTCTTGCTGTAGTGGCCAAAGTAGAGCCACAACTTGTTCCCTTGCTTGACCAGCAAGTCGGGGTTGGTGTCGCCGTTGAGGTCCCCGGGTTCCATGATCTGGCTTGCGTCGTGCCAGTGGTTGTAGCCGACGGGGCATCCGTCGGGGTTTTCGTCGTCGGTGCCGGGCTCGATGACGTAGGGGCAGTCGATGTCGAGTTCTTGCCTTCCTTCCTGATAGTTGGTAGTGGCGATGCCTTGGCCGTTGTTGGGGTAGGTCCACAGGTGCCGCTTGCCGGCGGCGTCGTCCTCGAGGGTGACTAGGTCGGTGTATCCGTCTTGCCCCCAGTCAACCCGGTAGGTGGTCTGGATGTTGTCAAAGGACTGGCCGCCGTTGGTGGCAGAGGCGAAGGTGCCGTCCCCTTGGCCGGCGTAGGTCAGCAACGTGCCGTTGGAGTCGGTGGTCCAGATGTCCTTTTGTTCATCTCCGTTGAGGTCGCCAGGGAAATCACGCTCGCTCGAGCGGGAGGCGTAGAACAGATAGGTCGCAGTGTCGGAGCGGTTGCCCGCGGCGTCGATGCTGTAGGCGTAGAGGAAATGCGGCCCATAGCCCGGTGGCCTCACCTTGACCGAGGCGCTGGTGCCAGCTGTCGCCAGGCTGACTTCGTTCTGGTCAGGGTCGAAATCGGTCCACCAGGTGTAGGCGACGGCGTCGGCGACCGCGTTGGGGGCCAGGGTGAAAGTGCCCCAGGTTCGTGCGGCGCCGGTGGAGGCGGGTACGCCGGAAGTGCCGTCGGGGAACTGGATGGAGCTGATGGTCGGCGGATTGCTGGGCCGGGTACGGTCGAGAGTGAACTTGCACGTTGCCGACCAGTCGGAGTTGGTGCCGTCGTGGTCCTTGGCGCGTACTTTCCACGTGTAGGAGCCGGTGGGTGTACTGGCTGCCGGCAGCACCAAGGTGACGGCTCTGCGCTTGAGCGTGGACAGTGACTGGCTGATCACCGGGGTGGCGGTGCCGGACTTGAATACCTGGAACTCAGCGGTGAGGTTGCCGGCGTCCGGGTCGTCGAGAGTGGCGTGGAGGCTGACCGTGGTGTTGCCGATCAGCCCGCCGGAAGCGCATGAGGACTTGGGGTTGGTACCCAAAGCGTAGGGGGGTTTGGGCGGATTGTTGTACTTGGTCTCCAGCTCCATAGTCTTGGAGTCGAACTTTTTCCAGCCGTAGGTGTCACTCTCGTCGGAGGCGTACATCCCGAGGGTGATGGTGTCCCAGCTCTTGCCGGCGGCGTAGTTCAGCTTGGGGGTGACGTCGAACTCCAGGTTCCCGGCCGGGCAGTCGTCGCTACCCCGCCAGCCCTTGGCGTCGTCAACGGTGGCGAGCTTTGAGTACTTGGCGGGCTGGTTGTTCCACGTGGTGGCCTTGCTGATCTTGGAGGTGTGCCAGAGCTCTACCGGGCGATCCTGACATGACCAGGACCAGGTGTTCTTGATCCGGAAGGTGGAGGACTTGACCTGGGCACCCTTGATCTCACCGATGTCGAACTGGAAGAACGAGCGAGACAGGCCGAGGGTCTCGTTCTCGTAGCCGACCCGGGCCACTTCATTGGCGTCCCAGTATGAGTTGCCGGGGTACTTGCGGTACACACGGGTCCAGTGATCACGTTCGCCCCACGACCAGGACGGGTCGATGTACACCGGATAGGTGGTGCTCGTGCCCTTCAACAGACTTGGGTCGGGGGTGATCTCCAGGGTGCCTCCGTTGACTGTGGTGGCCATCTCGGCATCCTGTGCACCTGGCGGGGCCTCGAAGACGGCAGCGGGATCGGCGTCCTCTGCTATTGCCAGGGCACGCATCTGTGTGCCGATTTCGGAGGTGGCGGAGTCCCACATCAGCGGCGACGGGCTGGTGAACACGTTCTGCCCGGCCGGGTCCGTAGCCTCCACCGTTTTGGTGGCGGAATCCACTGCCACACTCAGCCCGACGGTGTTCAATTGGTACTTCAGTGTCGCGAGTGCTGGATTGGCGGCCGCCTGGGCGCTCTTGACTACGATGAGTTGGGAGAAGCCCTCGATCTCCGCCTTGAGTTGGAGGTCAACCCCCGGCAGGATCTCGGCGTAGGTGGCCACATTGGCGTCCAGTGTCGGCTGGGGAAGCGCGTTGGGCCAGGTCAGCGACAGGGTGCGACCATCCTTCACCCCCGACAGCAGCGGACCCGACCCTCCACCGGAGAACATCACGTCCACCGCTGCGGCCCTGGGCGTTACTGTGCCGTCAGCGGCGAAAACCAACGTCGGGTCCGCCGTCACCCAAGTCCCGTTGCGCATGACCCGGACAGGGGCGCCGTAGCGTTTGGTGGAGAATGACCCGTCTGGATTCGCCCACATATCCGACACTTCAGTGCGCTGTGCGACGACTTCCACCGGCAGCCCGGACGTCTGCGCCTGCTGCAGCGCCGCGTCCTCCTCTGACAGCGACCCATCCGCGACCGAACCACTGGTTACCGCAATAGAGCCCTGCGCCGTATCTGCGACTGCGGGCACCACGGCACCGGCGCTCACCAGACTTGCGGCGAGTAGCACGGCTATCGACCGCGCCAGGTGCCTATGCACCTCCCAGCCCCTCCCCGGACTTCGGGACATATCCACTCCTCGTGTTCATTCGTAGCCGACCGTGACAGCCGGGACCATATATCGCGAGTCGAGCACTTGCCCAACGTCGATCCGCTCATCCAGCCCAGCTGACGAGCTATTGAGTGGTGTGTCCCTCATGTCCGGTGCGGTAGGTGCAACGGTGAGTCCAATAAGTGACTTCATGGCGTAAATGCCTATAACTTGACCGGTATAGAGAGTTTGGGCTCATCCGGGTGTGCCAGCGGTCTCCTTGCTCGTCGAATAGGGGCTCTGCTTGCGGGAACGCGCTTTTGGCTTTGCTAGGCTGCGGCGATTTTGCTGAGAATTGAGAGGGGTGGGGTGTGAGTCGATCCATCATGCGCGGAATTGTCTGGTCTGTCGCGACGGCGGTACTCATGAGCGCGTTCCCGGCGCAGGCGCTAGCGGCGCCCAAGCCGGTGGGAGGCGGGCGTGAGTTGCCGCAGTTGCACCAGCCGAAGGCGGTGCAGGTCTCCACGGTGAAGACCGGGCGGGGGAAGCGCGTCGATGACGCCGCGGCACATGCTTGGCGCGAGCCGACGGTGACGTGGCCGAAGGCGGGCACCGCGGAAGTCGCCCTCGTTGATGGGTCGGCAGGCGGCGTGCAGGCGGGGGAACTGCCGGTTCGGGTCGCGCCCGCGGGGGGTGCGGCCCGCGCTACGGGTAACGGCTCGGGCGCTCGCTTCCGCGTGACCGTGGAAGACCGGGCGGCGGCGGACGCGGCGGGCGCCGAAGGGGCGTTGGTCTCTCTGAAGCGAGCTGACGGCGCCAAGATCAAGCAGCCGCTGGATGTCACGGTGGATTACTCCGCCTACCGCAAGGCGTTCGGCGGTGACTTCGCCGCCCGGCTGCGCTTGGTGCAACTGCCCACGTGCGCACTGAATGAACCCGCGGCAAAGGGCTGCGGCAGAGGGCGGCCGCTGGTCACACGCAACGACACGAAGACCGGATCGCTCACCGCGACGGTCACCCCCACAGCGGCTACCGCAGTCAACGCCCTGGGCGTGCCCCAGGCGGAAGCAGTTGTTCTGGCGGTAACTGCGGGCGCGGAAGGCGCCTCGGGCAGCTTCAAGGCCACCTCGCAGCAGCCATCGGGGAACTGGAGTGCCGGCGGATCGGCTGGCGCCTTCTCCTGGGGTTACCCGATCGGTGTGCCCGATGTTCCAGGGGAGTTGATTCCTGATGTCACGCTGGGCTACTCGTCGCAGGCGGTGGATGGCCGGACGGCGGCATCGAACAACCAGCCCAGCTGGATAGGGGACGGCTGGGACTGGCAGCCCGGACACATTGAGCGGCGGTACAAGCCGTGCAACGACGACAAGGACAAGTCCGGGGCGACCAACGCCACCAAGGTCGGCGACATGTGCTGGTTCAACGACAACGCAGTTCTGTCGTTGAACGGCAAGACCACCGAACTGGTGTACGACGCGGCCAAGGGCTGGCACCCGGCCGCCGATTCGGGAGAGAAGGTCGAGAAGCTGACCGGTGCGGTCAACGGTGACGAAGGCACCAGCGGTGTGGATGGCACCGGCGAGCACTGGAAGATCACCACGACGGATGGGACGCAGTACTTCTTCGGGCGTAACCGCCTGCCGAACTGGTCGAATCACGGCACCGAAGCGGACGACCCGGAGACGAATTCGACACTGACGATGCCGGTGTTCGGTAATCACCCCGGCGAGCCGTGCTACAACGCCTCCTTCGCTTCCGGCTGGTGCCAGCAGGCGTACCGCTGGGAGCTGGACTATGTGGTCGACCCGCGTGGCAACGCGATGGCTTATTACTGGAACAAGGACACCAACTACTACGGGCGCAACGTCAACGAAACCACCGGCGCTTCCACCAACACCCCCTACATCCGCAGCGCCTCTCTGAGCCGCATCGACTACGGGCTGCGCGACAGCAGCGTCTACACCGCCAAGGCGATGGGCCAAGTGCACTTCGGTGTCAGCGAGCGCTGCCTGGCCGACTGCAACACCTTCGACACAAACCACGCCGCGAACTGGCCCGACACCCCCCAGGACCAGATGTGCGCTAAGGATGTGGAGTGCAAGGACAAGTACTCGCCTTCCTTCTGGAGCCGTAAGAGACTGACGTCCATTACGACGAAGGTATTGACCGGTGGGGCGTACAAGGATGTGGACTCCTGGAATCTGAGTCAGGGTTTCCCGGAGTCGGGAGATGGAATCTCCACACCGATGTGGCTGCAGTCCATCACTCGCACCGGCATGGCCGGGGGGACCCTGGGGCTGCCGGCGGTCACGTTCTCCGGTGAGCAGATGGCAAACCGGGTGGATAAGACGGGGGACGGGCTGGCGCCGTTCGTTCGACTGCGGCTTAACCAGATCATCAACGAGACGGGCGGTGGCATCGGCGTCAACTACAGCCTGCCCGAATGCACCGCCGCCACGTTGCCTCCGACAGATGCGACCAACACCACCCGCTGCTATCCGGTGAAATGGGCCTTCGAGGGAGAGACTGCCAAAACTGACTGGTTCAACTCCTACGTCGTCTCTGAAGTCATCGAGAGCGACAACCTCGCTGACACTCCGGATACTTCTACGAAGTACACCTACCTCGGCGGGGCCGAGTGGGCGAAGTCTGAGGACGAGTTCACCAAGGCCGCCGACCGTACCTATTCCATGGGACGTGGTTACGGGCGGGTGCAGACCCGCAAGGGTGCTGGCTTGGATCCCACCACGCTGACCGAAGCCCGCTACTTCCGCGGCATGGACGGCGCGGCGGTGGCCGACTCGGCCGGAGTGTCGGTGACCGACCGAGCGCAGTTCATCGGGATGCTGCGCGAGCAGGCGTCCTACAACGGCGCCACCACCGCGTTGGTATCGGCGACCTCTTACACACCGTGGCGCTCGAGTGCTATCGCCACCCGGGTACGCAAGACCACCTGGGACACCACACTGCCTGACGCCGTCAGCTACCAAATTGGTGTCCAGAAGGAGCAGACCCGCACGGCCGTCACGGGAGGGGAGCGCAAGACCTCTCTGACTCGGACGTTCGACTCCTACGGGCTGGTCGACACGGTCTCCAAGACCGGCGACGAGGCCAAGACCGGCGACGAGTCCTGCACCACCACCACCTACGTACGCAACACCACCACCAATCTGGTGAGCCTTCCCTCGCGCATCGAGGAAGTGGCCGTTACCTGCGGAGCTACGGTCTCTCGACCGGGCGACGTGAACTCCGATGTGCGCACGTACTACGACGGCGCGACCAGCCTCACCACCGCACCTACCAAGGGCCTGGCCACCAAGGGCGAGCAGATCAATGGCGGAGGAACCGGCTACGACACGGTGTCAACCACCGCTGCGGCGGACTACGACATATACGGGCGGCCGCTGAAGACCACTGACACCTACGACAAGGTCACGACAACGGACTTCACCCCCACCACCGGGGAAGCTCCCACCGTCCGGACGGAGACCAACGCCAAGGGACACATCGTCACCACCACGCTGGACGCGGAACGCGGACAGGCCATCCAGGTCAAGGACGCCAACAATCGGCTGTCGACCAGCGAGTACGATCCACTGGGTCGGGTGACCAAGGGGTGGACCGCAGCACATACTGCAGCCGCCTACCCCACAAGGCCCAGCTACACCTTCTCGTACCAGATCCGGCGTGACGGCCCCATGGTGGTGACCACCAATGTCCTCAACCACGCCGACATCTACCAGCCGTCCTACGCATTTCACGACGGCCTGCTGCGAACAGTGGCAACCCAAAAGCCCGCACCCGACGGCGCGGGACGCCTCGCTACCCGCACCCTCTACGACTCCCGCGGCCTGCCCTGGCACAATTCCGGCACGTTCTTCGCCACCGGGGCGGCGGAGCCGGTCATGGTCACTGGCCAGGAGCTGAACTACCCCTCCGCCACCGAGACCCTTTACGACCGCGCGGGGCGCACCACCGCACAGATCGCACGCAGGTTCGGTGACGAGACCAAGCGCACCACCCTCTCCTACACCGGCGACAGCACGACAGTCATACCCCCGGCCGGCGGGACAGCGACCAAGACGGTGATCGACGTACTCGGGCGCAAAGTGGAAGCGCAGGAGTACACCGACGAAGATCACACGACTGCGCAGTCGACCTTGTTCAACTACGACAAGCACGGACGCCTGGCCAAGATCGAAGACGCGTCGGGCGCGCAGTGGACGTACACCTACGACGCGCGTGGCCGACTGACCGGGACCACAGACCCGGACAAGGGGGCCTCGACGACCGTCTACGACGCAGGCGACCGCGTCACGGACATGACGGACATGCGCGGCGTCACGCTGCACACCGACTACGACGAACTGGGCCGCCGCACGAAGGTGTCCCAGGGCGCTGCGGTGCGTGCGCAGTGGACGTACGACACCGCTACTGGCGGCAAGGGCCAGCCGGCGACGGCCACCCGCTACGACAGCACGGATGCCTACACCACGAAGGTCTCCGCATATTCCACCCTTTACAAGCCCTCGATCACCGAGGTGACCATCCCGGCGACCACGGCTAACGGCGCCCTGGCAGGTACCTACAAGTGGACCACCGCCTACCACCACACCGGCCAGGTCAAGTGGATCCGCAACCCCTCCATCGGCGGTCTGCCAGCAGACGAGCAGGTCGATCTCGCCTACACCGAGGCGGGACTGCCCACCACCATGTACGCCGGCACCGACGCACTGGTCTCGGCCACCACCTATGACCACTACGGGCGCACCATCCGCGATCAGATGGGCGAGTTCGGCAAGCAGCTGATCACCTCCAACATCTACGACGAGCACACCGGGCTGCTGAAACAGACCACCAGCGACCGGGACACCGCTCCCCAACGAGTCATCGACACCGGCTATGACTACGACCCGGCCGGCAATATCACCCAAGTCACCACCGGCACCGGGCAAGACGCCACCCGAAAGGTCGACACCCAGTGCTTCGACACCGACGAACTGCGTCGCATCACCCAGGCATGGACAACCACCGACAACTGCACTGCCGCACCTTCGTCCTCCACCGTCGGGGGCTCCGACGCCTACTGGACCACATACAGCTACGACGCGATCGGCAACCGCAAAACCGAAACCCAGCACACCTCCTCCTCCGGCCCCACCGGTGACATCACCCGCACCTACGCCACCCCGGCAGCAGGAACACACAAGCTCCCCTCAGTCACCACCACCGGCCCCGCCGGCACCGCGCAGGACACCTACACCTACGACGCCACCGGCAACATCAAGACAAGGGTGCTGGGCGGCGATACCCAGACCCTGGCCTGGGACGCTGAGGGGCACCTGGCTTCCACCAGCCAGGGAACCAAGAACACCAGCTACCTCTACGACACCGGTGGCCAGCGGCTGATCCGCCGCGACAGTACCGGCACGACCCTTTACCTGCCCGATGGCAGCGAAGCCACCCTCAAGAACGGAACCGTTACAGCCACCCGCTACTACACGTTCAACGGCAACACGATCGCCATGCGGCAGGGCGCCAAACTCACCTACCTGCTCGCCGACCACCACGGCACCACCACCACGCAGATCGACGCGCTCACCCAGGCCACCACGCAACGCCGCAGTTACATCTTCGGCGCCCCTCGCGGGACTCAGCCCACCAACTGGTCAGGCGACAAGGGATTCGTCGGCGGCACGACCGACTCAGATACCGGTCTCACCCACATCGGAGCACGCGAATACGATCCGGCCATCGGCCGCTTCATCAGCGTCGACCCGATCATGGACCCGGGTGATCTGCAGCAAATTCATGGATACAGCTACGCCAACAACAATCCAGTCACACAGTCCGACCCCGATGGGCTGCGGCCAATCGGACTGTGCGAAGGCTATGGCGGATGCGGCGGAAAAGCCGAGGACGATGGGTGGGAACAAACTACCGAATGGTTCACGTCCAGCGGCAGCGGTACATGGACGCAGCACACCATGAAGCGAGAATCGGATATTCGTGATGACGCCAGCGTTGTCTGGTCGTACACCTACACCGAGGGCGCAGAGAAAACTGTCCGCTACGAAACATACAAAAATGGGCAATCGGTACCCTTCAAAGCGCCGGAGGGTGAGCATTACCTCCTGACGAAACTTAAGAGCGCTGCCAAGTTCCTCATCTTCGATCCGCAGGACTGTGCGGAAATGGTGAGTTGGAGCTGCGTTGCCGGTGTCGCGAGCGTAATTCCAGCCGCAAAGCTCGCTAAGATCATGAAGCTGAAGCGAGTCGAGAAGGCGGCGGACGACCTTCCGACGCAATGCTTGACCAAGCACAGTTTCGTGCCCGGCACTGACGTGCTGCTTGCCGACGGAACCAAAAAGAATATCGAGGACGTCGAACTGGGTGACAAGGTAGTCGCCACGGACCCAGAGACAGGCAAGACGTCTATCCGGGAAGTGGTCGGAACCATTTCCACAGAAGACGATAAAGAGTTCGTCGACCTCACCATCACCACCAAGGACGGCGACGCCGCTCTCATCTCCACGACCACCCACCCCTTCTGGGTGGAATCCGAAGATGAGTGGATCGACGCCGGCAACCTCGAACCCGGCATGCACCTTCGGACGCCTGACGGAGAAACCGTTCAGCTGAAGGATGCGCGCCACTTCCAGAAGCGCCAGCGCACCCACGACCTGACCATCGCCGACGTCCACACGTACTATGCGCTGGCGGGCGCCACTCCGGTCCTGGTTCACAATTCCTGTGGAGACGCTACACATGCAGATGAGTGTTACTGCAACTGGGGAGAGCCGGTCGTTCCGCGTGACAGCGTCCCCGGCGCTAATTCCGGAACCCCTACTCGGGACGTCCACGGCGCTGACCGAACAGCCATGCGCGGTGTCGACGTCGACCATGTGTGGAAGAACGGAACCTTGTTCACTCAGAGTGATGGCCAGATTGTCAGAGTCCTGGGTAATGGAAATGGAGCATACGATATCGTCGTACGCGATATGAGTAACCCAAGTGGTTCGCCCACCACTGTCATCAAGGATGCGACGCAAAGATACGTCGACAATAAGAT
The DNA here is from genome assembly GCF_019399235.1 of Streptomyces poriferorum. Taxonomy (GTDB): domain Bacteria; phylum Actinomycetota; class Actinomycetes; order Streptomycetales; family Streptomycetaceae; genus Streptomyces; species Streptomyces poriferorum. The sequence goes on from NZ_JAELVH010000036.1 coordinate 12,987, forward strand.
CAATAGTGGGAGGTGGGGATGACCGACGATCAATCGTCTTGGACCGGCGCGGTCACGGAGCGGCTGCGATGCTGTATCTGTGGAGGGTCGACCGGCGGTGCGCCCGACTACGTGCTCATTGAGCTGACCGCTCCCTTCGCCGAAACGCGACAGTGGCTCGGTGCCCATGCCGGGCACTTGAATGGTGTGCTCGCGGAAGGCTTTCATGTCGAGGTTCATTTGATGTGATCCTCAGGCCGGCCGCTCCCTTTACTTCACAAGGGAGCGGCCGATCCAGTTCTACGTTGTGCGGTGTCGAAGCCATTCCGACGGCATCGGGGAGCAATCATGAGATTTCTTCCCTCCGATCCTCGTCCACAACGACAACGGCTATGAGCTCGTAACATGATCATGGTCGGGTCTTCTTGAGACGTCGGTAGCAGATGAGGCTGCAGGCGAGGGAGACGAAGGCGTCGTGGAGTTCGGTGCGGCGTTCCCAGCGGACGGCGAGTCGTTTGAAGTGGTGGAGCAGGGCGAAGGTCTGCTCGACGACGTATCACAGCTTGCCGATGCCCTTGATGTTCGGTGATCCCTTGCGGAAGATGACGGGCAGGATTCGTCGGTGACGGCGCTCGTCGCGGTGGGCGTTGGAGTCGTAGCCTTTGTCGCCGAGCAGGGCTTCTGGTCGTCGGCGGGGCCGGCCGGGTCGGCCTGCAACGGGTGGGATGCCGTCGACCAGGCCAGGGTCTGGGTGACGTCGTTGACGTTGGCCGCGGTCGTGATGACCTTGAGCGGGGTGCCGCGTCCGTCGCAGATCAGGTGGTGCTTGCTGCCTGTCTTCCGCCGGTCGACCGGCGACGGACCGGTGTCGGCGCCCCCTTTTTCGCGCGGATGTGGGAACCGTCCACACACGCACGTGACCAGTCGAGTTCACCGGCCGCATTCAGCTCGGCGAGCAGGACCTGATGCAACTGGTCGAAGACTCCTGCCTCTTGCCTCCTGCCACCTGTCCAGTCGGCGCCAGCAGGTCTGTCCCGAACCGAACCCGAGCTCCAGGGGCAGGAGTTGCCAGGCTATGTCGTTGTAGAGGACGAACAGGATGCCCTGAAGGCAGAGCCGGTCCGACACCGGCCTCGGCCCCGGAGACCGCTCCGGCCACGGCGCGACCAGAGCCCACGACTCATCGTCCACGATCCACGGTCGAGTACCCACACCCTCACGAACGGCCGAATCATCACACCGGTAACGGCCTACCAGGACGATTCAGCAAGATCGTGTTACGAGCTCTATGGGCTTGCCGGGAATCAACACGCCGATTTGATCTTGGTTTCGTCGGTGTCGAGGAAGCTGACGACGTCTTCCGGTGTGTGGAAACGGGCGGTTGAGGAGGTGAGGTGAACGCCATGCGCTTCCAGTAGCGGGCGGACGTCTTTCGCTGCGCGGCTGATGGTCATGGCGGTGGTGTTGAAGAGCTGGCCCAGAAGGTGCATGGGCGCGAGTTTTCGCAGGTGGAGCACGGTGGCCAGGACCCGGTCAGCTGAGGTGAGCTTGGCTTTGGCACCAGCGCCAGGAGCAACCAGGCGCTCGTGGCCTCGGCGCGCACGGAGTACTTGCTCACGCTGAACCTCCATCTCTGGAGTCAACGCGTCGATGACTTCGCTGAGTTGCCGGCGGGTCATTCCGGTCAGTTCCGGGTTCTGGAGTGCATACCGTGTGAGGTGCGAGGGGAGGTCCGCCAGGGCCTCGGCCGGTGTGCTGCCGGTGGTCGCCGCGTCCATCTGCTGGGGGTGGAGGGTGTAGTTCCAGTCGCCGTGGAAGCGATGGCGGGTGATGGGCAGGGTGGCGATCTCGTCGTCGCTGATGCGGATGCCGGTGGGGTACTCGCCGCTGTCGAGTTCAGCCTGGACGGTGAGGCCGGTGCGGCTGGTGGTCGCGGCGATGGTTTGGATCATGACCTCATGGCTGGTCAGGGGTCTGCCTCGCCAGTTCATGGTGATGTGGGAGAACAGCCGGTGCTCGATCTTGTTCCACTTCGAGGTGCCGGGCGGAAGGTGGCACACCGTAATCCCAAGGCCGGTCTCGGCAGCGAGGTCGGCGAGGTGGGTCTTCCAGCCGCGGGTGCGGTAGCCGTTGGAGCCCCCGCCGTCGGCGGTGATCAGCAGTCGGCGGGCGCGGGGGTAGTCGTGCCGGCCGCGGGCCTGCCACCGGCGCCGGATCGAGGCCACGGCGAACGCCGCAGTGTCGTGATCGGTGCCGATGCTGACCCAGCCGGTATTCGCCGCCATGTCATAGATGCCGTACGGAATAGCCTTCTCCGCCTGGCCGGGGAAGTCGTGCGTCTTGACCCTCACCGGCTGCCCTGCGGGCTGCCACTCGTGCCCGGCGTTCTTGTAGTCGCCGATCAGCTCCTTCTTCTTGCTGTCCACGCTGATCACCGGGTCACCGGCGTCCCTGTGGTCTCGTGCCTGCTCGTTGAGGTAGCGGAACTGGGCGTCCCTGTCGGAGTGCTGGGCACCCTCGATGGTCTTGGCGTTAGCCTGCAGACTGAAGCCTTCCTCCCGCAGCAGGCCGGCGACCGTGTCGGCGGAGACCCGATGGCCCTGCCGGGTCAGCTCCGCTGCCAGCTTCCGGGTCGACTTCGTCGTCCAGCGCAGCGGCGACATCGGGTCACCCCGCTCGTCGGGCTCGACCAGCCCAAGTAGAGCGGGCCGCAGCCCCGGATCAAGATCCGCTGCCCTCTTCCGGCCCCCACCAGGGCGACGGGTTCGACCCAACAGCACCTGGTCAGAATCCAGTTCAGCCGCCCCGCGCGAGACCGTCCCCTCCCGAACCCCGGCCGCGGCAGCAACGATCCTGATCCCACCGTGCCCCAGCGACAGCGCTTCCGCCCCTATGGCCAGCCGACGCTGACGCTCATCGAGATGCGGCAACAACACCTGGAACTTCGCCGCCAGAACGTCCTCGATCCCCTCTGGTCTCCCCATACCAGAACAACGAGTCCGACAGCTGGAAGCCACGACTTGTTTCCCGGCAAGCCCTATGCGCTCCTTCGTGGCGGCCCTGCCAGATTCTTCGGAGGGTCGTTTCGGTTGGTCTGGATATTCGTGGCCAGGCTGATTGAGGTGACCCCCTCGATGCCGACACCAGAATGGCAGGTCACGTAACGGTCGGGTCTGATGCAGGGTCGGGTGACAGGTTCAGTCACGCGGCCTGGAGGGCCGGTATGGACATGACGGCTTCGAATTCGGCTGGGATCAGTCGGCCGAGTGCGGCTTGTCGACAGCGCCGGTGGTAGGTCTTCTCGATACAGGTCACGATGGCGATCCGCAGTTCCTGGCGGGTGTCCCACGTCCGGCGGTCGAGGACGTTCCTCTGCAGCAGGCTGAAGAAGGACTCCATGGCTGCATTGTCGCCCGCCACTCCGACCCGTCCTATCGAGCCCACGATCTGGTGGTGGCCGAGTGCGCCGACGATTTTCCGGGACCGGAACTGAGCGAATTCAACTGGTTGTTACAACATCAGCTTGTTGAACTATAGCTGCTCGTTGAACGCCTCGGCGGGTGTCTTCCAACCGAGGATCATGCGGGGCCGGTTGTTGATCGCCATCGCGACGGCCCTCCAGGTCCGTGCACGACCACCGGGAGAGATCGGTGCCCTTGGGAAAGCACTGACGCAGCAGTCCGTTCCTGTTCTCGTTCGTCGGTCGCTGCCAGGGCGAGTGCGGATCGGCGAAGAACACCTTCGTCCCAGTATCGAGAGCGAACTGGGCATGGCCGGAGAGTTCCTTCCCACGGTCCCAGGTAAGGGCCTTGCGCAGCTGCTCGGGCAGCCGAGTCATCGACTTCATGAGCGCCGCGTTCATCGTGATCGCGCCGTACCCCCCGAGCGAAGGGCCGTTCTTCACGGGCGGATTCTCGCCCCAGCCCTCGAGCCGGGGCAGGTGCGCTCGACCAGAGTGCCGATCGCGGAGCGGCCCGTCCCGATGATCAAATCGCCCTCCCAGTGTCCGGGGACCGCGCGGTCCCCGGCCTCGGCAGGCCGTTCGCTGAGGACGACGTCCGCGGTGACATGCCCCTGTGGCTTGTTCTGCGACCGTGCACGGGGAGTCCGCAGCGCCCGGCCGGTGCGCAGGCACGTGACCAGCTCCCGCGTGAGCGCGCCACGGCCCTCAATGAACAGCGCCTGGTAGATCGCTTCATGGCTGATGCGCATGGACTCATCAACAGGGAAATCGACATGGAGCCGGTGTGAGATCTGTTCCGGGGTCCATACCGTCGCCCATCTTCGGTCCTGGCGATGCGGCTTGTTCAGCCCTGTCCATGCTGGCGTCCTGGGCCCGGTGACGGTCGTGCCGTCGGGTCGACGGACACTGCCGGCGAGTCGATCCTGCACGTACTCACGCAACCGGGCGTTGCCCGCGAGCTTCGCAGTTTTCGGGCGCCTCGCGGCCTGCCGTGCTTTCCACTGTGCGACCAGAGCCCGGTAAACCGACTTGCTGAAGTTCCCCCCGCGAGCTGAACAGCGGTTGTTTACGCTGCCGGGGCGAGGTTCTGCCTGAGTAGGGATCTCGTTTCGAGCGGGGTGACGTATCCGTAGTCGGGGTGCCGGCGGAGCCGGCTGCGCTTGTACTCGACCTCGACGTACCGGAAAACGTCGGATCGGGCAGCCTCGCGGGTCTCCCACACGGTCGTCCCGATCTCTGCTCTCAGGAGGGCGAACCAGCTTTCCGCGGCAGCATTATCGTAACAAGAGCCGACCCGCCCCATCGATTGCCTCATTCGCAACTTGCGTATCTCGGTGCGGAATTCGTCACTCGTGTACCCGCTGCCGCGGTCCGTATGCATAATGCAATCGTTCTCCAGGCCGCCACGCCCGGCCGACATCCGCAGGGCGGCGACCGGTAGCTCGGCGCGGTGATGGTCGACTATCGCCCAGTCAACCACCTCCCGCGTCGCGAGATCGATACAGGTCGCCAGATACAACTTCCCTTCCAGTGTGACGAGTTCGGTCATGTCACCGACGAGCCGCATTCCGGGTCTGGGCGCGGTGAAGTCCCGGCCGACCAGGTCGAGGGCGAACACCGCCCGCTTCGCCTGCCGGGTCAGGCCCCCGCGCCGGCGGCGGGTGATCCCGACGATCCGGTGCTTGCGCATCAGCCGCTCGACCTTCTTGGAGTTCACCGCCCGTCCGGCCTGCCGCAGGGCGGCGTGGATCCGCGGGCCCTGTAGGCGCCGCGAGATCCGGCGTGGAGCACCCGGATCTCGCCTACCAGCACCTCCTCGGCCCTGTCCCGCACCGTCCGGGCCGGCCGTGACGCCCGGTGCGCGTAGTAGGTGGAGCGGGGCACCCCCAGCACGCGGCACAGGAACGAAACGCTGTGACCTGCGGGATTACCCTCCGACGCCTTCTCCACATCAATGAAGGGACACCGTGCCGCGGTGTCTACCTCATCTTGTCCTGAGCGAAGAAGCTTTCCCAGAACCTCGATCGTCGCCTCCTGCTCGCGGACCTTCCGCCGCAGCCGGACCAGTTCCTCACGCTCCGCAGTAGTCAAAGCCCCGGCGGGCCCCTCACCGCGGTCGATCTTCGCCTACTTCACCCACCCGCGCAGTGCGATCAGCAGCACCCCGTCGAGGTCCACGGTCACCGTCCCGCCCGCATCAGGCGCTTTCCGGTCGGCCAACCGCCAGACCCTGCTGGCGGACGTCGGCCCGTGCGGCCCGGAGCGCGGTCAGGGCCTTTGGCCCGGCTGCGGCGAGGGCGTGATGAGGCGGGAGACGGTCGGGTCGGAGGCCACCGGCCCGAACACGGCCGGCTCGGCCCGCAGCATTCCCACGTCGACCGGGCAGTCCCCGCCCATCGCGACCGCCAGAGCCACATCCAGCAGCCTCTTGCCCGGATCGTGCTCCGCCCGCGCCTTCCTCCACGGCGTCAACGCCGCTGATATTGCGGTGTCCAAGCCGGTCTTGCGGACTGCCAAGTCGGTTAACCCGCGCCATCTGGTCCAGGCAGCCCACCTCACACACCGTCAGAAACAGCGTCGAACGAGCGTCAAGACATTTGCCGATCCCGTCTCCGACGGAGTTGCGCAGAGCGTGCTGAACTCACGCTCACGCTGCGAAACCGCAGGTGAGCCACGTGGCGGCAACCTACAACACGCTCCACGCGGCGAACTTCGGAAAACAGGTCGAGCAGCACCGTCCCCACCTGAGAGACCCAAGAAAACTGCAGGTCAGAGCCCCTTTGTGGCAGGCTCCAGAATAGCCACGCACTCAACATGCGACGTCACAAGAAACAGGTCCACACAAAACATGTGGAAGAAAATCGCAGGTCAGCGGCGTGCTGATGGCGAAACGGACACAAGATCAATGTGCACTACGTGCGCTATGGGCGCTACGTGCGACCTCTGACGCACGCCCGAAGGGCACCTGAGGCATCGCGCAGCCGAGGATCGCGCAGTTTGGCATTCCAAATGCCCTTCTTGCGTCATGGCTGGCTACGACACCGACTACCCGCCCAGTGGCGGCTCCAGTAGCGGTGGTTCCGTCCTTCTGACTGCTGGCATCGCTGCGAGCGATCCGTGAGCGGGTCGGCAAGCGTGGCGTTTCCGCGCAGCGGCAGATCGAGCGCGACAACCTGGACGAGCTGACCGCCGGCTTCGACAAAACAAACGGCCCCGCCGATCCCGCGCGGCGGCCGCCAAGCGGGCCTGGCTCCCCGGTGGTACTCCATCCGATGCCGGCGCGGCCGCCGAGCGGCGCGCTTGCTGTCCGATCTGAAGTCCACCGGGCTGCACGCGGTCATCGATGCCGGGTGGCTCGGATGGTCAGCGGGCGTGAAGGAAATAGCGGTCCGCATCAGTGAGGGCCTGCCCCAGCAGATCGACGATGTCGTCGAGTTCTTCGCGGGTGGAAATCAGGGGTGGTGCGATCTGCACGACCGGGTCGCCGCGGTCGTCCGCGCGTGCCAGGAGTCCGAGGCCGCGCATGCGTGCGGGAAGGAACTGCTTGACGAGTTCGTCCTGGCGCTCAGGGGTGAAGCGTCGGCCGTCCGCTCCGGCGACGAGTTCGAGGGCCCAGAAGAAGCCGTCGCCGCGTACGTCGCCCACGATGCTCAGATCGGTCAGTTCGGCGAGCCGTTTGTGGAGGTGACCGGTCAGGCCGCGGACGTTGTCCAGGACGCCGTCTCGTTCGAAGATGTCGAGGTTGGTCAGGGCGGTGGCGGCGGCGACCGGATGCCCGGCGAAGGTCAGCCCGTGCAGAAGGGTCACGCCGTCGTTGAAGAAGGGCGCGGAGACTTTGTCGGACACCAGGACGGCGCCGAGCGTGGCGTAGGACGAAGTGAGGCCCTTGGCTGTGGTGATCATGTCGGGGATCGCGCCGTACTTGGTCACGGCGAAGTATTCGCCGATGCGGCCGAAACCGGTGATGACCTCGTCGGCGACCAGTAGGAAGCCGTACTGGTCCGCCATCGCCCGTAGCCCCGCCCAGTAGCCCGCCGGAGGCGTGAGGCAGCCTCCGGAGTTCTGCACGGGTTCGGCGATGAGCATGGCCACGCTCTCCGGGCCGGCCTCCAGCACCGCTGCTTCGGTTTCGGCCAGCAGCCGCCGGGTGAAGGCGTCCTCGTCGGTGTCGGTGGTGCGGTAGCGGTTGGTGTTGGGTGCGTGGGTGACCTCGAAGGCTGGTGCGCCGAAGGGTTCCTTGAGCGCCGGGATTCCCGTGAGCGCGAGGGCACCCATGGTCAGGCCGTGGTAGGCGGTGTGGCGGGCGATGGCTTTGGTGCGCTGAGGCTGGCCTTGCGCGACGTGGTACATCCGGGCGAGCTTCCACGCGGACTCAACGGACTCCGAGCCGCCGGAGGTGAAGAACACGCGGTTGATGCCGTCGGGTGCCAGAGAGGCGAGTCGCTCCGCCAGCTCGATTGCGGCGGGGTGCGCGGTGTTCCACAGGGTGCTGAACGGCAGGCGGTTGAGTTGCTGTTCGGCCGTCTTGGCGAACTCGGGGCCGTAGGAGTAGCCGAGCTGTGCGCAGAACAGGGCGGACAGGCCGTCGATATAGCGAGTACCGGTCGAGTCGTAGACGTAGACGCCTGCGGCCCGGTCGGGCAGGAACATTCCCTGGCCGCCTCGCAGGCTCGCGTGTTGGCCGAAGTGCAGGAGCAGGTGTTTGCCCGCTGCTTCGCGCAGCTGGTCGGCCTGGTGTGTGTTGGCGGGGTGGTCGAGCATGGCGTTCTCCGGGGAGATCGGCGGGCACATGAGGGACAGACAGAAGGCCCGGCTGGGCGAGTGGGCGGACCAGGCGCAATGGGCGGCCACATCGTGAGCAGCTGCCGGCCGCTGGAGCAGTATCTGAGCGCGGCTCCAAGAGGGCTCGGCGGCAGAAACTCGGCGCCCGCTGTGGAGCCAGGGCGTCAGGCGCCGGGCAGCCGGTCGCGGCTGCGGGACCGCTGGGCTTCTCAGGCTCCTGGCGATCCGGCCCGGGAGGGATATAGCGGGCCGAGGCCGGTCATGATCTTGCCCTTGTCGTAGCCCTCGGTGGCGGGCGGGAAGGGGGGCGGGGCGTCGCGCAGTTGTTTCCACAGGGGGTTCAGGCCGAGGGTGCCGCGTTCACGGGTGGTGGCCACGAGGTCGAGGTCGAGGTGGAAGGTGAGGAACTCCTCGCCTGCGCCGCCCTGGGCCAGTACGCGGCCTTCGGGGTCGGTGGCGATGCTGCGGCCGGTGCCGAAAAGGCCGCCGATGTTCGGGTTGAGGACGTACACCTGGTTGGTGATGGCGTTGGCTCGGGCGAGGACCAGTTCCTGTTCACGGTCGGAGGTGCGGGTGTAGGTGGGCTGGATGATGACTTCGGCGCCCATCCAGGCGAGGGTGCGGGAGATCTCCGGTACCCAGCCGTCGTAGCAGATCGCCAGGCCGAAGCGGCCCACTTGGGGGATGTCGAAGGTGACGTAGGTGTCGCCGGGCACGGAGGTCTCGTACGGCATCCAGGGGAAGATCTTGCGGTACGAGGCCACCACTTCGCCCTGCGGGGAGATGGCGACGGCCGTGTTGTGGACACCCTTGGCCGATCGCTCCGGGATGCTGCCGGGGACGATCCACAGCCCCGTGTCGGCCGCGAGCCGACATACCGCGTCGGTGATGGGGCCCGGGATCGGTTCGGCGAGGCCGTCGAGGTAGCCGGCCGGGTGGCGGGCGTCGAAGCTGCCGAAGGCACTCAGGTACAGCTCGGGGAAGACGACCAGGTCGATGGACGGGGAGAGGGCTTTGAGGGAGCGCACCTCGCGGCTGAACTTCGCGAATGTCGCTTGGGGGTCACCGGTTACGGGTGCGACCTGGGCGAGGGCGACGCCGAGGATTCGGCTCACTGGAGGGCTCCTTGTGCGGTGGCGGCTGCGGGTGTGCTCGGCGGGGTGTCGTCCGGTGGGTGGAGCCCGGGGACGGCGTCGAGCAGCCTGTGGGTGTAGGGGTGCTGGGGGGAGTCCAGGACCTGGGCGGTGGGCCCGGTCTCGACGAGTTCGCCGTGCAGCATGACGCTGACCCGGTCCGCGATGTGCCGGACCACGCCAAGGTCGTGGGTGATGAGGAGGAAGGCGAGGTCGCTGTGCTCGCGCAGGTCGAGCAGCAGGTTGAGGATCTGGGCCTGGACGGAGACGTCGAGGGCGGAGGTGGGTTCGTCAAGCACCAGCAGCGAGGGCCCGACGGCGAGGGCGCGGGCGATGGCGACGCGCTGGCACTGGCCGCCGGAGAGCTGGTGGGGGTAGCGGGTGAGGACGGTCGCGGGCAGGCCGACGCGCGCCAGTTCCGCGGTGGCGTCGGTGACGGGGCGGCCGGCCTCGCGCAGTGGTTCGGCGATGAGTTGCCGGACGGTCATCCGGGGGTTGAGGGCGGCGTAGGGGTTCTGGAAGACGATCTGTACCTGATGGCGCAGCTGCCGCAGCTCCTTGCGGCGCAGGCCGGTGAGCGGGCGGCCCGCGATGTGGACGGTGCCGGAGGTGGGCGGGATCAGGCCCAGCACGCAGCGCGCGAGGGTGGTCTTGCCCGAGCCCGACTCGCCTACCAGCGCGTGTACTTCTCCTGCGGTGATGTTGAGGTCGACGCCGGCGACGGCGGTGTGCGAGCCGAAGGTCTTGACGAGCTGTTGTACGTCGAGGATCACGCGAGGACTCCCTTCGGCTGGGTGAGGTGGCAGGCGCTGGCCCTCGCTCCGGCGGCGTGCAGAGGCGGCGGAGTGGCGCATGCCTCGGAGGTGTGGGCACAGCGGTCGGCGAAGGGGCAGCCGGTGAGCAGGTCGGGGCGGTCAGGCACGCTGCCGGGGATGGCGGGCAGCGCTTTGCCGGGGGCGGCCCGGTCGGGGAGGGCAGCGAGCAGGGCGCGGGTGTAGGGGTGATCCGGGGTGTCCAGTACATCGGCCACCGGTCCTGATTCGACGACCTGACCGGCGTACAGCACGTACATCCGGGTGCACAGTTCGCGGACCTCGCCCAGATTGTGGGTGATGTACAGGACTCCGAAGCCGTGCTCGGCCTGCAGACGGCGCAGCAGGGAGCGGAACTCCTTGGCCACAGTGACGTCCAGGGCGGTGGTCGGTTCGTCGGCGATGAGCAGATCGGGTCGGCACAGCAGAGCGGCGGCGATCATGACGCGCTGCAGCATGCCGCCGGAGAGCTGGTGCGGGTAGGAACGTGTGACGCGCTCGGCGTCAAGGCCCACTTCCGTCAGTGCGGTGCTCACCTGCTCGGCCGCTTCGGTCCGGGTGCCGCCCTGGTGGAGGCGTACCAGGCGGTCGAGTTGGCGGCCGAGCGGTGTGACGGGGTCGAAGGAGGCGGCGGGGTTCTGGAAGACCATGGCCACCTTCCGGCCGCGGATCGTGTGGAAGCCCGCGGCCTGCAGGTCCCGGCCCTGGAGCCGGATGGAGCCGGAGGTTTCGGCTCCGGCGGGGAGCATGCCGAGGACACTGAGGGCGGTCAGGGACTTGCTGCAGCCGCTCTCGCCGACCACCCCCACGACCTCGCCCGCGCGCACGCGGAGGGAGACGTCGCGTACGAGGGCGGCGTCGCCGATGGTGACGCGCAGCCGGGTGATCTCCAGCAGGGGTGCAGCCCGGTCGCCTGCGGGCTCCTTGCCAAGGACGGGCACAGTCTCGTCCTCAGAGGCGGGCAGGGGGCTCGCCGCTTCGGTGTCCTGCCCCTCCGGCCGGCGCCGCAACAGAGCGGCGGCCTGTCCGGCCAAGGTGTGCAGGCCGCGTCGTGCGGCGGCGGAGCGGCCTGCTTCCGTGCGCGGGTCGAACACGTCGCGCAGAGCGTCCCCGAGGAGGTTGAAGGCCAGCACGGTGAGGAGGATCGCCAGGCCCGGGAAGAGCGCCGCCCACCAATGGGTCTGGAGGTCGCCGCGGGCCTCGGCCACCATCAGGCCCCAGTCCGCTGACGGCGGGCGGGTGCCCAGGCCGAGGAAGGCCAGTGATCCGGCGGCCAGGATCACCGTGCCGATGTCGACGGTGGCCTGGACCAGGATCGGTGAGACGGTGTTGCGCAGAATATGCCGGACCATGACGACTCGGTCCTTGAGCCCCAGGGCGCGCGCTCCTTCGACGAATGGCCGCTCACGCATGGATGCGGTGAGGCTCTGGACCAGCCGGGTGTACCAGGGCCACCAGGCGATGGCCAGCGCGAGGGCGGCGTGCTCCAGGCCGGGGCCGAGAGTTGCCACGATCGCCATGGCGAGCAGCAGGGGCGGAAAGGCCAGGAACGTGTCGCACAGCCGCATGATCGCCTCGCTCACGCGCCCGCCGCGGAAGCCTGCGATCAGCCCCAGCGGTACGCCCACCAGCACGGCGAGCCCGACCACGAGGAGCGGTACGGTCAGTGCCGGCCGGGCACCGTAGATGACGCGGCTGAGCACGTCGCGGCCGAGATTGTCGGTGCCGAGCAGGTGGCCGCCGTCGGGTGGCAGGTGGCGGGCGGCGACCTCGGCCGCTCCGGCGCCCTGATCTGGGTGCGGGGCGAGCCAGGGGCTGAGCAGGGCGGCGGCTACCAGGGCCGCGAGCAGCACCAGGCCGAGGACGGCGAGCGGGTCGCGGAGCATGGCGGTGAAGCGGGCGCTGCGCGGTGGGATGGTCTGCGGGCTGTGGCTCATGCCGGCCTCACTCGCGGGTCAAGGCGCGCGTGGACGAGGTCCACCGCGAGGTTGACGAGGACGTAGGCGACGGCGCTGATGAGGGTGACGCCCATGACCGCCGGGTAGTCCAGGCTCAGCAGGCCGGAGGAGGCGTACTGGCCGAGGCCCGGCCAGTCGAAGACCACTTCGACGAAGAACGCGCCGGTCAGGGCGTAGGCGGCGGTCAGGCCGAGCACCGTGATGGTGGGTGGGAGGGCGTTGCGCAGGGCGACGCGCCATACGAGGGTGCGTTCGGGGACACCGTAGGCGCGGCCGACGCGGATGTGGTCTTGCTGGAGTGCCTCCAGCATGCTGGTGCGGGTCATGCGGGCCACGACGCCGAGCGGGTAGGCGGCCAGTGTGAGGGCCGGCAGGACCAGGTGCGCCGAGGCGCTGGCCAGCGCCGCCCCGTTGCCGGTGAGGAGCGCGTCCACCGTGTTCAGTCCGGTGATCGAGTGGATCGGCGCGGTGAACTCCAGGTCGCTGTCGATGCGTCCGGTGGGCGGCAGGAGCCCCAGGCGGCCGAAGACCAGCAGTTGGAGCAGCAGCCCGAGCCAGAAGGCGGGCACCGATACGCCCGCGATGGACAGCAGCCGCACCGCCTGGTCGATCAGCCTGCCGGGCCGCACCGCGGCAATGCAGCCGAGCGTGACGCCCAGCACCAGCGCCACCGCCATGGCGGCGCCGACTAGTTCCAGGGTGGCGGGCAGCCGGTCGCCGAGCTCGCCGAGGACCGGCTGCTTGGTGGCGATGGAGGTGCCCCAGTCCCCGGTCAGCACATTGCGCAGATAGGACAGGTACTGCACCGGCAGCGGCTGGTCGAGGCCGAGGGCGTGTGTCACCCGTTCGACTTCCTCGGGCGTCGCCTTGGCGCCGACATAGGTGAGGGCGGGGTTGGAGGGGATCACCCGGGCTATGACGAAGGTGATCGCGCTGACCCCGAGCAGGACGAGCAGGGAGCCGCGCAGCCGGCGCAGCAGGAAGCGCGGCATCAGCTGGCACCGCGGTGCAGCTGGTAGAGGGAGATGGAGAGGGAGTAGTTCGGGTTGCAGGCGAAGCCCTTGACCTCGCTGTTCATCACGACCGGGGTGCGCATGTCGTAGAGGAACGCGCCGGGCGCCTGCTCCAGCAACCGACGCTGCGCCTGGCCATACAGCTCGGCGGCCTTGTCCCGGTCGGTGGCGGTGTGGGTGCCGGCCTCGTCGACGAGCTTGTCGTACGTGGCGTCCTTCCAGTAGCTGAGGTTGAAGGCCGGCTTGTCGCTGCTGCGGAAGAGCGAGACCAGGTTGTCCGAGCCCGCGTCGGAATAGGTCGGCCAGTACATCAGCAGGAAGATGTCCTGCGCCTTGGCCGGGTCCGCCTTGGCCTTCTCCCACTGCTGGTTGAACAGGATCGGCTACAGCTCGACCGACACCCCGACCTTGGCGAAGGAGTCCTTGATCAGCGGGGCGTACTTGGCCTGCTGTGCGTTCTCCGCCGCGTAGCTGAGGGTGAGCTTCAGACCCTTGCCGCCCTCGTATCCGGCCTCTGTGAGCAGCCGACGGGCGGCCTCCAGGTCGTACGGCGTCTGCGGCAGCTGCTCGTCATAGGGGAAGGCACCGGCCGGAACGGCGCCGCGAGCGCGGGCGCCGAAGCCTTCGGTGCCCACCTTGACGATGTCGTCGTACGGGATGGCACGCGCCAGCGCCCGACGTACCTTCACGTTCTTCAGCGGGCCCTTGGCGGTGTTGAAGAAGGCCGTGTGGCTCTGGAAGGTGGGACACTCGGTGACGGTGTAGCGCTTGTCGTTCTTGAACCGGGCGACGTTCTCCATCGGCAGCGCGGCGGCGTAGTCGACCTGGCCGGACTGGAGCATCTGCTGCTGCGCGGTCGGCTCGGCGGTGATCCTGGCGACGACCGTACGGTAGCGCTCGCCCTTCCAGCCGCCCCAGTACTTGTCGTACGCCTTGAGTACGACCCTCTTCTTGGCTTGGTACTCCGAGACACGGTACGGGCCGGTGCCTGCGTCGACGCCCTTGGCGAAGTAGTCCTCGTCCCTGGCCAGGGCCTTGGGGCTGACGATCCACGCCCCGTACATGGACGAGGCGATCATGTCGACCGGGGCAGCGCTCTTCAGCTTGAGCACGACCGTGTGCTCGTCCGGTGTCTCGATGGTGTCCAGCGCCGACCAGATGAAGGCTGCACCGCCGTCCTTCGCGGAGGCTTCCAGGGACGCCTTGACCGCCGCGGCGTTCATCGGCTCGCCGTCGTGAAAGGTGACCGCCTTGCGCAAATGGAAGGTCCACGTCTTGGCGTCGGCGGAGGACGACCAGCGCTCGGCGAGGGCGGGGCGGAAGCGCTCCTTCGAGCCGGGCGGGTTCATCCACAGCAGCGGCTCGTAGACGTTGCTGAGGTAGTAGACCTCGGTGGAAAAGGACTTCACCGGATTCCAGGTCGTCACCTCGGCGGTGGTTGCCACATTGAGGATCTGCCCGGTGCCGCTGTCGGTACCGCTGTCAGTACCGGTGCAGGCAGACGCGAGCAGACCGCAGGCCAACAGAGCGGCGGCGGCGGGTGTTCTTCGGGACGTGGCCATGAGTTCGCTCCTCAGGAAGGCGCATTCGCCGGCTGTTCACAGTGAGGCAACAATGGGCCGGGTGAGCTATAACCTCAAATACTTGATGGGATTGACTTTCATGCCTGTGAGGCATGGGCTGGAGGTTCGTTGTGGAGCTGAGGGTGTTGCGATACTTCCTGGCGGTCGTCGAGAGCGGCTCGGTGACCAGGGCGGCAGCCGAAGTCCATATCGCCCAGCCCTCGCTCTCCCGCCAACTGCGTGGACTTGAGGCGTCCCTGGGAGTGCCGCTGTTCGACCGCACGGGCAACCGGATGGAACTCACGGCGGCCGGTCGCCGATTCCTGCCCCTCGCCCGTGACTTGGTCACCCGCGCCGACACCGCCCTCGCCGCCGCCGGCTCGCTGGCGTCCGGGCGGGCGATGCGGCTCACCGTGGCGGCCCCCGCCACCACCATCACCGACGTGATCGCCCCGTTCCTGGCCACCTGGGGTCCGGAGGACCCCCTGGTCACGGTGCAGGCGGAGAGTCCGGTACGCGCCTACCAGGCCCTTACCCGGGGCGCCGACGTGGCGATCTCCTCAGCCCCGCCGCGCCACCGCTACGCCGGGCTGCCCGTAGCCCGGCTGCCGCTGTGGGCCTATGTGCCGCCCTCTCACCCTTGGGCAGGCCGGGACCGGATCACCATCCAGGAGCTGACCGGTGAACCGCTGATTGTCCTCACCCTCGCCCACGGCACCCGCCGCATCCTGGACCAGGCGGTGCAGGACGCGGGCAGTTCCCTCGACATCGTCCTGGAGTGCGACACCCCGCAGGTCGCCCAGGCGATGACCGCCTCCGGTCACGGCATCGCCGTCGTCTCCGACGACCCCCGGTTCGGCCTGCACCCCTTGCTGATCATCGACCAGCACGGGGAGCCCCTGCAGATCCGGCTGCACGCCGCCTGGGACGGCGGCCACTACGCGCTGCGCACCATCGAGTCCTTCGCCACCGGCCTGGCCCGCTTCTGCGTCGAGCAGTACGGGCCGCAGGCAGCGGGGAGCTGAACCTGCCGACATTGGGCGTTCTGGTGCGGAAGTTGTTCACGAGTCGTGGTCGGCTCGGGATGGTGTCTGGTCCGGCCGGCCCGCGACAGGGGGAGACGGCCGGACCGGAACACGGCGCGCTGTTCGCGGACCCATCGCTCGACCTGATCCACGGATTCCGGCACGCGCTGGTCCGTGGTGTCGGGCAGGGTGGGTGGAACATCGCCGGTCGCCGGCGCTCCACCCCGTCCAGCGGTACCGGGCCCATGCGGAGCCGGCTGCCGTCGATGACGGCGCCGGTTCGGCATCGGGAACCCTCCGCCTACTTGCTCTGCCAGGAGGCCCAGCCGAGGCCGGCACCAACCACCGGAACGTCCCCGCGACCCTCGCGCAGTGAGCCTGCTCCGGAGGTCGACTTCCCGGTCTTGGTACTCCAGCGCACGACGCACCCGACTCTCAGTCATGCGGTTGCGCCAGCGGCGATGGGCCTTCCGGTACACCGAGCTCGTCGAAGAGATGTACGGCGAGCCGCCCAGCCGCTTGCCGACCCCGTAGGCCGGCGTGGTCTCGCCCGGACAGCTGGGCCCGGCGATTCGAGCAGCATCCGACCCGGGTGGCAGGTCAGCTGTGGCGTTCTCGGCAAGTTCACGCAGACCTGGCCTCTCGTCCACCGACCCCGGCGATGCGGCGCACTCCGCCGGAGAACCTGCCCTGATGCCTTTAAGACACCGTGGCCAGTCCTGGCAAGCATTGGACAGCTCTCGCTGCGCGCACCCACGATGCCGCAACAACAGACCCCGCCCGGAAGAGGGATATCCATGACCTCCAGTGCGACCACCCGCCGCCCACGCGGTATGCGATGTCTTGCGACGGCCACAGCACTGCTCACCGTGCTGCTCGCCGGCGTGTTCACCGCTCCGTCCCCCGCGCTCGCCGAAAGCGCGGCCCCCGTGCCGGGCGACCCGCTGACCGGCAGCGGCGCCGTGCCCCGTACGGTCCTCACCGCGGCTCAGCTCTCCAGCGCCACCCCCACCGGCACCGTCGTAGACAGCGCCTTCGCTCTGCCCGCCGCGGCGGCCCCGCCCGCGCACACCTTCGAGGGCACTCTGACCCTCAACGGCACCGCAACGGCCGGCGGCTACCGCAAGCTGAAGGACCCCAACGGCTACTCCCGCACGGAGGCCACCAAACACCTCCCCCCGTTCAGCGCCACCCTCGTACAGAACGGCAGCCACCTCATCCCCACCGTGCGCGGGCTGCGCTACACCGGGAACACCTCCTGGAACCTCGCCGTGGGAGCCGGCCGGGCCTGGCAGGAAAACGGCGACGGCGGCCGCACGCGCGCCGCGCTGCCCTTCGCACTGGTCGAGCGCAACGCCAACTGCGTGCACAACGGGGTGCTCTCCTTCCTCTTCGACGCATCCTCCATCTCCCAGGTCCGCTACCAGATCACCGCGGAGACCTGCGCCTACCACCAGTTCGACATGTGGGGCCAAGTGGCCGCCACCTACCAGCCCCAAGCCGTCCCCGGTGGAGAAGCCGCGCGCGCCGCCTACGCGGCCGAGGTCGCAGGCCGGCTGCCCACCAAACCAATCGCGCAGCTCGCCACCGACCACCCGGGCGCCGGCGTGGACACCTCGAAGTTCGGCGCGGGGATCACCCCCACCGCGCTCAGCACCTATGGCTTCTACTACGACGGTGTGAACTACGTCGGCGGCTGCCAGACCAGGCAGGGCCAGTACCCGTTCTGCGGGCAGATGCTGCTGCCCTCCTACTCCACCGCCAAGTCCGCGTTCGCCGGCACCGCCCTGCTCCGGCTCGCCCAGCGCTACGGCACCGGCGTCGCGGACCAGCGCCTGACCGACCTGATACCGGAAGCCGCCGGGAAGAGCGCCTGGTCGGGCGTCACCGTCGGCCACGCCCTGGACATGGCCACCGGCAACTACACCTCGGCGCTCTACGAGACCGACGAGGAGGGCAGCACCATGACCGACTTCTTCCTCGCCGAGCCCTACGCCACCAAGATGGACAAGGCGCTGTCCTTCCCACGCAAGGCCACCCCGGGCAGCAAGTGGGTCTACCACTCCTCCGACAGCTTCCTGGCGGCCCGCGCCATGAACAACTACCTCCGGAACAAGGCAGGCTCCGGCGCCGACCTGTTCCACATGCTCCGCGACGAGGTCCTCACCCCGATCGGCATCAGCCCGGACGCCCGCGTCTCCTCCCGCACGGACAACAGCGCGACCGGCGTCCCCTTCGGCGGGTACGGACTGTTCTGGACCAAGGACGATGTCGCCAAGTTCGCCAAGTTCCTGAACAACGATGCCGGCGCGGTGGCCGGCACCCAGGTGCTGCACCCCGGCCTGCTGGCTGACTCCATGCAACAGAATCCGTCAGAACGCGGCGCCACCACGACCGGCAGCACACCGATGCGCTACCAGAACGGCTTCTGGGGACGAGAGTTCACGGCCGCGGACAACCCCGCCTACACCCAGCCGTTCCACGTACCGTTCATGTCCGGCTACGGAGGCATCACCGTCGCGATGATGCCCAACGGCTCCACGTACTACTACTTCAGCGACAACAACGAATTCTCCTGGAGCGCGGCAGTATCCGAGTCCAACAAGCTCGCCCCCATGGCCTCGCTGCAGAGTCCTTCCTGACCGACGCCGCCACTGTCCGCGCGAACTGACTGAACGCCTCCGGTCAAGGGGCGGACGCCGAGCTTCAGACAGCTTGATCGATGAGCGGTCGCCGCACAGTTTCGATCAGTCGTTGCGGTCATAGGGCCGCGTTCCAGTGGAGCTGCGGAGCGGAGCGCCATCGCGGCCACGAGAGCGTCGATGGCGTACTTGTGGCCGTGCAGGCCGTCGGCATCACTCAGCAGCTGCACCGCGGTAAAGCTGTCCGCCTGGGTGATGTCGTGGACCTCCAGCCGGAAGAGCACCCAGCGCAGCCGGGCGGTACCTGTCTTCCCGAAGACGGCCTCCACCACCGTCAGGGCCGACACGAGGACGGGCACGCCTACGCGCCGGGCAGCCTCGATCCGTATGACCATGTGTCGGTCGTCGCGCAGGAGCAGCGACGACAGCGCCTGAGAGTCCAGGACCAGGGACCTGGCCGCGGGTCCCTCCTGCGGCGCCGTCGCCGGGTGCGTACGGCGCCGGTGCGTCACCGAACGGGTCGCGTTGCGCGGCCTCCGAGGAGTTCCGAGGGCATCGAGAGACGAAGATGTTCGGCAACACCTTCTCGGCAGACCAGCCTTCGTGGTGCCTGGCCGGGACTGCTGATGTCAGTGCCAGCGATCGTCGGTGGTCTCGTTGGCAGCGTGCTTGGGGCGAAGATTCAGGCGAATGGTGGTCGATCAGGCGAGAGCGGGTCGCGAGGCAGCACAGATATCCGCCGAGGCTCAACACGTGGCTGCCTTCTTGTCTGTCCGGCAGGCTCAGGTGGCCAACTTCATTCAGTCCGTCACGCGCTGTCTCGCGTAGCGAGGAGGTACTGCGCTCCCGGCACGCGACGGTGCTGTCCTGGCTCGGCCGGTGGAGGAGCGCGGCTACGACGGTCTCGCCGTCCCAGCCTGGGCCAAGCGGCTGGCGGTGCCGAACTCCGAGACACCGGCCCACTCGCGCATGGCGATCGACGACGTGCTGGAGCTGGGAGCCGGCCACGGCCGGCGACCCACTGTTCTTCGCCCACGAAGGGTTCACCGTCCAGGCAACCGGCTGCAGCCCTGTCGGGCTGGAGCAGCTGCGTGACGTCGCCCGCTCCCAGGGCGTCGAGGAGCGGATGACCACCGCGGTCCACGACGTGCGTGAGCCGCTGGCGCTGGCGGACGACTCGGTGGACGCGGTCCTCGCTCACATGCTGCTGTGCATGGCGCTGTCGACGACGGAGCTCCATGCCCTGCTCGGCGAGGTCGACCGTTCCTGTGGCCCCAGGGGGCGTTCGTCTACACCGTCCGGCACACCGGCGACTACATCTACGAGCACGGTGGCTTCGCCGTCCATTTCTTCGGCCGCGACCTGGTCGACGCCCTAGCTGTATTGCCCTG
>NZ_JAELVH010000370.1 GCF_019399235.1 Streptomyces poriferorum
GAGGTAGGGGGCGAGGAATCGGTGCGGGGGGAGGAGGCGTGGTCCGGTGCTGTGGGCAAGGAATCTCCTGACGATTCGTACGCAGGTAGGCGCGTCAATTCATCCGAGCTATGTCCTCACGGAACGTAGACTTGGGCCTTCTGGTCGTCAATAGGGCGCGAGAGATCCGATGTGTTTCTCTCCATGTGATTGGGCTTCGCCTACGTGACGGCTGAGGAGGGGCGTCAGCCCCAGACCACCGCGCCCAGCCACGCCCCCGCCACCAGCAGGCACGCGAACAGTTCGACGAGCACGGAGTAGCCGGTCGCCCGCATCACCGAGCGGACCGATGCCCAGCCGGCCCCGCGGCTGCCCAGCCGCAGCCGCTCGGCCCCGTAGATCACGCCCACGTACCCGGCGACCGCCCCGACCACGGGGATCACGAAGAACCCGGTGATCGCCCCGATCCCGCCGAGCATCAGCGTGCGGCGCGGCGCCCCGGAATCGCGGGGCCGGCGTGGTGGCAGGAGCGGTTTGAGCGCCTGGTTCAGCAGCAGCAGCGCCGTGGCCCCGATCAGGACCCCCCAGGCGGCCGGCGTCATGTCGGTCAGCGCCCACCACAGGACGGCGGCCCAGATGATGGCCTGCCCGGGTACACCGGGCACCAGCACGCCGATCAGGCCGAGCAGCATGACCAGACCGACGGCGACGAGCTGCCACACACTCATCTGACCAGCCTGCCGGAGTCCGGCCGGTCCCGCCCGTCGTCACGCCCCGCTTCGGGACCTTAGGCGCAGCTCAGAGGCGTGACGGCGAGGCCGCGGGCCCGGTCAGGGGCGGGGTTCGCGGGCGACCCAGCCCCGCTCGTACGCATGCCAGCCCAGCTGGAGCCGGGTCGACACCCCGGTGAGCTCCATCAGGCCCTTGACCCGGCGCTGCACCGTCCGCAGCCCCAGTTCGAGCTGCTTCGCCACGCTGGCATCGGTCAGGCCGGCCAGCAGCAGCGACAGGATCTCCAGGTCCGTCGGATCCGGCCCCGCCGAGTCCTCCCCGACCCCGCCGCTCTCGGCGAGGCGCAACGGCATCGCCTCGCGCCACACCGCCTCGAAGAGCCCCGTCAGCGACTCCAGCAGCCCCGACGCGTGCACCACCAGGGCCGCCGGCTCCGCGCCTCGGGAGGTCAGCGGCACCATCGCCAGCGCCCCGTCCGCGACGACCAGCTTCGTCGGAACCCGGTCCACGACCCGGCACTGCTCGTTGCGGCTCAGCGCCGCCGACAGCTCCAGGATCCCCGACGGCAGCCCCAGGACCTCGCGCTCGACCACCACCCGGAACGACACCCCGCGGGTGGCGGCCTGCTCCTCGGACTCGTTGTCGAGCCCGCTGACCGCGATCGGGTTGCCGGTGACCAGGGCACACACCTCACTCGCTGCCCCCAGCTGCAACTGATGGAAGCGATGAGCCACGGCGCTCGCCCCGGTGACCACCTCGACCAGATCGTGCACGGCGGGCTCGGCGGCGTCCACCCGGTACTCCTCGGCCAGCAGCACCGCCGCCAGCTCCGCCTGCTCCAGCTCGTGGCGCTGCTGGGTCAGCAGCGCCCCCAGCGCGACCCCGGGCGGCGCCGCCACCCACCGGTCCGTACGGGCCGACGACTGCGCGGCCAGCCCGTGCTGCTCCAGCCGTCGCAGCGCCCGCTCGGTGTCCCGTTCGGGCAGCGCCAGCCGGTGCGCGAGATCGGAGACCTCCGCGGCTCCCACCGCCACCAGCGCGCGGTAGGCGGACTCCTGCATCTCGTCGAGACCTATGGCTCCCAGCATCCCCGGACCCCTCCCGAACCGCCTTGCTGCCCTGTCATGTCGTGCTGCCCGGCCGACCGGCCGTGGCGGAAAGCAGCCACGGCGTAAACCCGCCGTGGCACATCATCGCTGTACCGCCCGTCACTCTGCCAATGTGGCGCCACCGCAGCACCAACAACCTCCGGAATGAGGGCCTTTGCGCTCTTCGTTCCGGTTTCACTTGGGGAGAGCGATGCGTCCGATATCGCGTACGGCACTGGGGGCGGCGACCGCCGCCGTCCTCGCCGTCACGGTGATCGCACCGTCCGTGGCAGCGCCACAGGGCGACGCGGGCACGAACAGACCGCTGACCGGCACCGCTGCCGCCACCGCCAAGGCGGACAAGCCGGTCACCGTCACCTTGGTCACCGGCGACAAGGTGCTGGTGAGCACCGACGGTTCGGGCAACGCCTCGGCCACCGCGCTGCCCCGCGAGGACGGCACCGTCCCCCTCGTGCAGACGCGCCGCTCGGGCACGGACCTGTACGTCTACCCGGACACTGCCGTGAAGGCGCTCGCCGCCGGCACCGTCGACGAGGAACTCTTCAACGTCACCGGGCTCATCCGGCAGGGGTACGACGACGCGCACGCGGACTCCGTACCGCTGATCGCGACCTACTCCACGGACACCGCACGCAGCGCGCCCGCCACCCCGCGCGGCGCCGCGCGCGGCCTCGCCCTCCCCGCCATCGACGGTGTGGCGCTCAAGGCCGACAAGAAGCAGACCGCAGGGTTCTGGTCGGACGTCACCGGCCCCCGGTCCCGCTCCGCCGCCGGGCTGAAGAAGCTCTGGCTGGACCGCAAGGTCGAGGCCAGCCTCGACCGCTCCACCAAGCAGATCGGCGCCGACCTCGCCTGGGCCGCCGGCTACGACGGCAAGGGCACCAAGGTCGCCGTCCTGGACACCGGCGCCGACGCCGAACACCCGGACCTCAAGGGCCGGATCACCGAGTCGAAGAACTTCACCGACTCCGACACCACCGACGACCGCCAGGGCCACGGCACCCACACGCTCTCCACCGTGGGAGGCAGCGGCGCGGCCAGCGACGGGAAGAAGAAGGGCGTCGCCCCCGGCGCCGACCTGCTCGTGGGCAAGGTGCTCAACGACAGCGGCTCCGGCGACTCCTCCTGGATCATCGCGGGCATGCAGTGGGCCGTCGACCAGAAGGCCGACGTCGTCTCCATGAGCCTGGGCAGTCAGACCCCGACCGACTGCACGGACCCGATGAGCATGGCCGCCGAGGAACTCGGCAAGAGCAAGGACACCCTGTTCGTCATCGCGGCCGGCAACTCGGGGCCGACGCTGAACACCGTCTCCTCGCCCGGCTGCGCCCCCAGCGTGCTGACCGTCGGCGCCGTCGACCGCGACGACTCCACGGCCCAGTTCTCCAGCCGCGGACCCGCGATCGTCTCGCACACCCTCAAGCCGGAGATCGCCGCCCCCGGCGTCGACATCTCCGCCGCCGCGGCAGGCGGCCGCGGCGTCTACGCCTATCAGTCGATGTCCGGTACGTCGATGGCCACCCCGCACGTCGCGGGCGCCGCCGCCATCGTCAAGGAACGCCACCCCGACTGGACGGCCCAGCAGGTCAAGGCGGCCCTCGTGTCGTCAGCGAAGAGCGACATCCCCGGTGACGTACGCGAGACCGGAGGCGGCCGGCTGGACGTCAAGGCCGCGATCGACACCACCCTCACCGGCGCACCCGCCGTCCAGGGCGGCACCTTCAACTGGCCGCAGGACAAGACGGACCGCACCACCGTGCAGATCCCGTACACCAACACGGGCGACAAGCCGGTGAAGCTCGCGCTCACGGTCCAGGGCGTCACGGGCAACGACGGCTCGGCCGTCCGCTCCACCGTCGCCGCGCTCGGCGCGAAAAGCGTCACCGTGCCGGGCGGAGCGAGTGTCGAGGTCCCGCTGAAGCTCGACCCGACCGCGAAGCTCCAGGACAGCCAGTACGGCGACGTCACCGGCCGGGTGCTGGCCACCGCCACCGGCGGCGGCAAGGTCTCCACCCCGTTCTCGCTGTACGTGGGCGCCGAGACCGTCACCCTGCGCGTCAAGCTGATCGACGGCAACGGCGAGCCCGCCACCGGCTCGTCCTCGCTGGACGTCATCGGCACCGACACCGCCTCCGGCGAGCGCCGCTTCAACGACGGCTCGACCGACCAGGTGTACGAGGTGCGCCCCGGCGCCTACTTCGTCTCCAGCTTCATCGTCTCGGCCGACCCCGAGGACGCCACCGGAACGCTCGCCAAGTCGGTCGGCTACCTCGCCCGGCCCCAGCTGAACGTCACCAAGGACACCGTCCTGGTGCTGGACGCCCGCAAGGCGCACCGCATCAAGGTGAAGACCGAGGACCGGGTCACCGAGACCCGGAGCGGGACCCTGGCCTTCGGCCGCAGCTGGGACGACGTCTGGCTGCACTCGGGGTCCATCGCCGGCGGCAGCCTCATCAAGGACTACCTGGTCGACATCCAGGGCAGGGCCCAGGACGGCGACTTCGCGTTCGACAGCTTCTGGCGGGCGTACGCCCCGCAGATCGAGAAGCTCGCGGTCGTTGGAGGCGCCACCCTGCACCCCACTCCCGCGTCCACCGGATCCGTCAACCTCGACGGAACGGGCCAGGCCGCACTCGTCGACGCGGGCACCGGTACGCCCGGCGAGCTGAAGGCCGCCGACGTCGCGGGGAAGATCGCCCTGGTCCGTGTCGAGGACGGTGCTCCCATGGCCGTCCAGGCGCGCGACGCCAAGGCCGCCGGCGCCGTGGCGGTCATCGCGCACCGCCCGTCCGCGGGTCCGTGGAAGCCGTCCGTCGGATACGGCGCGGCGCCCCTGCCCTCGCTCGGAATCCAGGCGGACGAGGCGGCCGGTCTGGCCGCCGCACTGGCCGCCGGACCGGTGAGGCTGAGCTGGAAGGCCACCGCGGCCAGCCCGTTCGTCTACAACCTGGCCTTCCCCGAGACGGGCACCGTCACCTCGGACCGCACGTACAAGGTCAGGGACAGGGCGCTCAGCAGGGTCGATTCCACCTACGAATCGATGGGCGTGAAGACCGACTTCGTCGACACGCTGCTCGTCGCCACCCCCTACGGCGCCCGGTACGGCGTCGGCGCGTTCGACAGCGTGCCCTCACCAGGCAAGCGCACCGAGTACTACTCGGCCGGCGACAGCACCTGGCAGCAGGGGCTCTCCTCCAGCTTCCCGTGGGGCGAGTTCATGATGGACAAGTTCCGTACGCACAAGGCCGGATCGAAGCGCTCGGCGGACTGGTACCGGGGCGTCATCGTCCCGTCCGCGCCCCGCGACAACCAGGGCAGGGAACTGCTCGCCGCCGAACGTCAGGACAATCTGATCGGCGTCGCCCCGGGCTTCTGGAGCGACAGCGAACACGGCGGACTCCAGGGCTCCTTCGGGGACATGGGCAACATGCGGCTCACCAGCGGGGGCCAGGTGCTCGGTGAATCCGGCTGGCCGTCCGGGGTGTTCACCGTCCCGGCCGAGGACGCCGCGTACGAACTCAGCATGATGACCATGAAGTCGGGTCAGCCCGCCGCGGTGTGGAAGCGGTCGACCATGACGCAGACCACCTGGAAGTTCCGCTCGCACCGGGACGAGAGCGCCTACTCGCAGGGCATCCCGCTGCTCTTCCCGGGCTACGACCTGCCGGCGGACGGCATGAA
>NZ_JAELVH010000371.1 GCF_019399235.1 Streptomyces poriferorum
GGTACGCCGCTGCGCGGACGGGCTGCTCGCCGCGAACTTCTGGGGAGCCGGAACGGCACAGGAACTCACCGCGGACGGACCGGCTTCGGTCCTCGTCCGGCCGGAGGGAAAGGCGGTCACCGTCTCGCTGTCGGACCCGACCCAGCTGCGTTCCTCCGTCGTGCTGGACCTGGCCCGGCGCGATCTGAGCGTCGTCTCGGCCGACCCGGGCATCACGGTGGCGCCGACCGGCACCGGTATCCGCATCACCGCGGACACGACTGGACTCCACGGTGCAACCCTCGACCTCACCCTGAAGAGGAGCTAGACCCTTGCTGTTCGACATGCCCCTGGACCGGCTGCGCGACTACCGGCCGGAGCCGGAGGAGCCGGCCGACTTCGACGCCTTCTGGGAGAAGACGCTCGCCGAGAGCGCCCGTCACGGTCTGGACGCCGAGTTCGTCCCGTACGACGCCGGATTCGCCACCGTCGACGTGTTCGACGNCTGATCACGGACGCGGTGCGGGCCGTCGACGCGGCGAAGGCGCACACCGCGGTGGACGCCTCCCGCGTCGCGGTGCTCGGTGGCAGCCAGGGCGGCGGCCTCGCCCTCGCTGTGGCGGGGCTGCGCGACGACGTCGTGGCGGCCGTAGCCGATGTGCCGTTCCTCTGCCACTACCGGCGTGCCTCGCAGATCACGGACGCCGGCCCGTACGCGGAGATCGCCCGCTGGCTGTCCGGGCACCGCTTCCGGATCGACGAGGCGATGGAGACCCTGTCGTACTTCGACGGCGTCAACTTCGCGGCCAGGGCGACCGCTCCGGCGTGGTTCTCGGTGGGGCTGATGGACAAGATCTGCCCGTCGTCCACGGTGTTCGCCGCCTATCACCGCTATGCCGGGCCGGCGCAGATCGAGGTGTTCACGTACAACGGGCACGAGGGCGGCGCGGAGTACGACCTGCCGCGCAAGATCGCCGCGCTGCGGGGTGCGTTCGGTCAGTAGCGGGTGCCGGTCACCGGCCCAGCGCCGCCATCGCGGCGTTGTGGCCGGGGACCCCGCTGACCCCTCCGCCGCGCACCGCCCCGGCCCCGCAGAGCAGGACGTTCGCGTGCGCGGTCTCCACGCCCCAGCGGCCGGTCTCCGCGGTGGCGTACGGGAAGGCGAGGTCCCGGTGGAAGATGTGGCCCCCGGGCAGCCGCAGGTCACGTTCGAGGTCGAGCGGCGTCTTCGCCTCGATGCACGGCTCACCGTTCGCGTCGAGCGCCAGGCAGTCGGCGAGCGGCTCCTCCAGATGGACGTCGAGCTCGGCCAGCGTCGCCTCTAGCAGCGTGGCACGGGTGCTGTCGTTGTCCGCGGCGAAGAGGCGCGCCGGGGTGTGGAGGCCGAACAGGGTCAGGGTCTGGTAGCCGCGGCCGGCGAGATCCGCGCCGAGGATCGAGGGGTCCGTCAGCGAATGGCAGTAGATCTCCGAGGGCGGGGCGGCGGGCAGCCGGCCCGCCGCCGCGTCCCGGTAGGCGTCGGCCAGTTGTCCGTACCCTTCGGCGATGTGGAAGGTCCCGGCGAACGCCTGACGCGGGTCCACGGACCGGTCCTTGAGCCGGGGCAGCCGGGTGAGCAGCATGTTCACCTTCAGCTGGGCGCCTTCGGCGGGTGCCGGCGGCGCGTCGCCGAGGAGGGCGGCGAGGGCCTCGGGCGAGGCGTTGACCAGGACGCGGCGCGCGCCGACGGTGGATTCACCGCTGTCCGTGCGGACCGTCACCTCGGCGTGCGTCCCGTCGGTGTCGATGCGGACCGCCTCATGGCCCGTGCGGATCTGCGCACCGGCGGCGCGCGCGGCCCCGGCGAGAGCGTCGGTGAGCGCGCCCATGCCGCCGACCGGGACGTCCCAGTCGCCGGTGCCGCCGCCGATCACGTGGTAGAGGAAACAGCGGTTCTGGAGCAGTGACGCATCATGCGCGTCCGCGAAGGTTCCGATGAGAGCGTCTGTGAGGACGACACCGCGGACGAGGTCGTCGTCGAAGGTGTTCTCGACGGTCACGCCGATGGGTTCCTCGAACAGCGTCCGCCAGGCGTCCGCGTCGCCGATCCGCTCCCGCAGCGCGTCACGGGTGGGCAGCGGTTCCGTGAGCGTCGGGAAGACCCGCTCGGCGACCTGCCCGGTGCGTCCGTAGAACCGCTGCCACGCCTCGTACTCCCGGTCCGAGCCGGTGAGGGCGGCGAAGGAGTCGCGGGTGCGGTCGCCGGCGACCAGCAGGCCGGTGGGGCGGCCGTCGCGGACGGCCGGGGTGTACGAGGAGACGGTCCGCTTGCGTACGGCGAAGTCCAGGCCGAGATCGCGGACGATCTTCGACGGGAGCAGCGACACGAGGTAGGAGTAGCGCGACAGCCGGGCGTCGACCCCGTCGAACGGACGGGTCGAGACGGCCGCTCCCCCGGTGGTGCCCAGCCGTTCCAGGACCAGGACGGACTGCCCGGCACGGGCGAGGTAGGCGGCGGCGACGAGGCCGTTGTGGCCGCCGCCGACGATCACTGCGTCATAGCTGTCTCGTACGGGCATGTCCCTTGGTAACACGGACGCGCGCCGCGGACCAGGACCGGGCGCCTGCCGTCCCTCGGGCTCAGTGGGACGGGATGCCCCGCTGCTGCCGCAGCGCCGCCACCTGCCGGTAGAGCTCGACGGCCTCCTGGCCCCTGCCGAGTTGTTCGAGGCAGTGCGCCTCGTCGTTGCGGCCGGCGAGGGTGTCGGGGTGGTCGGCCCCCAGGATCCGGGTCCGCGCCTCGGCCACCTGCCGGTAGACGGTGAGGGCGTCGGCCCAGCGGCCGAGCCAGCCGAGGCCGACGGCGATCTCGCGGCGGCTGACCAGGGTGTCGGGGTGGTCGGCGCCCAGGACGCGCTCGCGGTTCACGCACACCTCGCGGGATTCGGCCAGCGCCTCTTCCCAGCGGGCCAGCCGGCCCAGGTTGACGCCCAGTCCGTGGCGGGCGCGGAGGGTCTCGGGGTCGGCACGGCCGCTGACCCGGGTCCGGTCCTCGACGAGCGCCCGGTAGAGCTCCAGGGCCTCGGCGCTGCGGCCCAGACGCCCGAGGCTGATCCCGACCTCGTAGCGGGCCGCGAGAGTGTCCGGGTGGTCGGCGCCCAGCGCCTGCGCGCGGGCCTGGACGACTTCCCGGTAGGTCTGCAGGGCCTCCGTCCAGCGGCCGAGCCGGCCCAGGGTGTAGCCGACCTCGTAGCGGGTGACGAGGGTGTCGGGGTGGGCGGCGCCGAGCAGCCGGGCGCGCGCCTGCGCGACGTCGCGGGCCATGCCGTACGACTCCTCCAGCCGCCCGAGCCTGCTGAGGTTGAACGCCAGGTTGTGGCGGCAGCGCAGGGTGTCGGGGTGGTCGGGCCCCATCGAGCGTTCCCGGGAGGCGAGGACGGCTGCGTACAACTGGTGGGCCTCGAAGTGCCGGCCGAGCTGGCCCAGTACGTACGCCATCTCCTGGCGGGCCGCGAGGGTCTCCGGATGGTCGGGGCCGAGGCCGCGTTCACGGCCCTGGGCGACATGGGCGAACTCCCGCAGCGCGTCCGCCGCCCGTCCGGTCCGGCTGAGGGTGAAGCCCACCTCGTACCGGCTGGAGAGCGTGTCGGGATGGCCGGGACCGAGGACGCTCTCGCGTTCGGCGGCGACCGCGCGGTGGACCTCGCCCGCCTCCTCCCAGTGGCCGAGCCTGCCGAGGTTGAGGCCGGCGCTGTGGCGGCTGGCGAGTATCGAGAGGAGCTCCGGCCCCGGGGTGGGGCGTTCGGCACCGGCGGGCCTTCCCGCGGCGGGCTGCGCGGCGCCGGTGGTCCATGCGCCGGTGAGGCCCGCCGAGTGGTCGAACGAGTCCGGCGACATGGCCGCGGTGCCGGTCGCCTTGTGCCCGGTGGTCATGCCGCGGGTCCAGTCGGGCAGGCGTGGCGCGAGGGCTGCGGGTCCGCCGGGATGCTCGACGGGGGCCGGCGGCGCGAGCAGCACCCGGCCGGTCGGCTCCAGGTGCGGCTGCCCGCCGGTGCGGCCGACGGCGATACGGCGGCGCAGGTCTCCGGCGTCCACCGGCCGCTGGTCCGGCGTCTTCGCGAGCAGTTCCAGGACGACGCGGTCGAAGAACCCCGGCAGTTCCGCCCGGTGGGTGCGCAGGGGCTCGGGCGGGGTGTCACGGTGGCCGACGAGCACGCCCCAGGCGTCGTCGAGATCGAACGGCGGTGCCCCGGTGGCGATCTCGTACAGGACGCAGCCCAGCGAGTACAGGTCGCTGCGGTGGTCGATCTCGCCGCCGCTGATCTGCTCCGGCGACATGTAGTGCGGGGTCCCCATGGCGATGCCGACGCCGGTGAGACGGGAGGTGACCGCCATGTCGTGGCCGAGCCTGGCAATGCCGAAGTCGCAGATCTTCACCGTGCCGTCGGCCAGCCGCATGATGTTGGCGGGTTTGAGGTCACGGTGGACGATGCCCTGCTGATGGGTGTACCCGAGGGCGTCGGCGACCTGCTCGGCGATGTCGACGACGTCATCGACGGGCAGCGGAAGCTGCTTGTTGTCCTCCAGAAGCTCGCTGAGGTTACGGCCCTCCAGGAGCTCCATCACCAGATAGAGCACCCCCTCGTGTTCGCCGAAGTCGTGGACGACGGTGACACCCCGGTGCTGGAGGGCGGCGGCGACGCGGGCCTCGCGGCGGAAGCGTTCACGCAGGATGCGGGTGAAGTCCTGGTCGTGCTGCGGGCCCATGGGTTTGAGGCATTTGACGGCGACCTGACGGCCGAGCGACTCGTCGCGGGCACGCCACACCTCGCCCATGCCGCCCCGCCCGATCAGATCGAGCAGTCGGTACCGGCTCTGGATCAGCCTGGTTTCCGCCATCCCTGCTGTCGCCCCCGTCATTTCGCCTACTGTTGCTGCGCCCTCCCCGGCCCGTCCAGTATGGCTGCCTGCCTTTTCAGTGTGTACGGGGTGGGGCGGCTGCCGGGTCCGAGTCGTGCCATCGCGTTCACAATGTGACCGGGCGGGAGTTTCCAGCGCAGCCTCGACGGGATGGCCCGCAGGGCGGTTCCGGTGGTCCGCAGACGGCGGTCGACGGTGGCCGCGGGCGGCGCCGGTCTGCCGTACAGCTCGTGGGCGAACGGGGGCAGCGACTGGTACGCCAGCGCCGCCACACGCCGCCAGAGCACGGCGCGTGCCGGTACGAGCAGCGGGTGGACGGGTGGCCGGCGCAGGAACGCGTCGACGTCCAACGCCTCGGGCGAGGAAGCCAGTCGGGGCCGTACCCGCTCGAAATAGGCGGCGAGCTGTGCGGTGGTCGCGGGCACTTCGGACGGATCGAGGCCGACGAGGCGGGCGCCGGTGCGGTGTTCGTCGACGTACCGGTCGGCCTGCGCGTCGGTGAGCGGGTAGCCGGAGCGCCGTTCGACCTGGAGATAGGAGTCGACCTCCGCACAGTGCACCCACAGAAGCAGCTCCGGTTCGTCGACGCCGTACGTCTCGCCGGTCAGCGGGTCGGTGGCCCTGAGGAGCCGGTGGATCTTCCGGACCCGGGCTCCGGCCCTCTCCGCGGCGTCGGCGGTCCCGTAGGTGATCGTCCCGACGAACCCGGCCGTGCGCATCAGCCGGCCCCACGCGTCCTCGCGGAAGTCGCTGTTCTGCATGACGCCGCGCACCGCGCGCGGGTGCAGCGCCTGGAGGTACAGGGCGCGGACACCGGCGACCCACATCATCGGGTCACCGTGCAGCTGCCAGGTGACCGATGCGGGCCCGAAGAGCCCGGGGTCGGCGTCCGTCATGTGCTCGTACCTCCTGTTCGCACCACGCGGTGGGGTGCACGTGGCGGTGACACCCATGCCAACGGCTGTCTGCCCGTGTTCGTGCCGTGCGACGCGTCCCGGACGACCGTGACCTGCACGGCTGCGGAGCCGTACATCGCTGATCGCCGGGTGGACACAGCTCCGGGTGCTCCCCCGGTCCCACCCGGC
>NZ_JAELVH010000372.1 GCF_019399235.1 Streptomyces poriferorum
GACGGTGCGGGGCCCCGGGCGGTGGCGTATCCGCCCGGCCCCGCACCGTCACACGTACGGCATGACATCTGTCATCCCGGATCCACGACCCGTGACCCTGCCGGGCGCACCCCCGCCTGAGCCAGGCTGGACGCATGACAACGACAGCCCCCGAAGCCACCGCGGCCAAGACCGCCGTGGTCAGCTTCGACCAGGTCAGCAAGGCCTACGGAGACGTACGCGCCGTCGACGGGCTCACCCTCGACCTGCACCCCGGCGAGACCGTGGCGCTCCTCGGCCCCAACGGCGCCGGCAAGTCCTCCACCCTCGATCTCCTCCTCGGCCTGCGCACCGCCGACTCCGGGACGGTCCGCCTCTTCGGTACGACCCCGCAGGCGGCCATCGCCGCCGGCCGGGTCGGCGCCATGCTGCAGTCGGGCGGCCTCATGGAGGACGTCACGGTCGGCGAACTGGTGGGGCTCGTCTGTGATCTGCACCCCAGGCCCTACCCGGTGAGCGAGGTGCTGGCCCGGGCCGGCATCGCGCCGATCGCCGGCCGTCTGGTCAACAAGCTCTCCGGCGGCCAGGAACAGCGCGTACGGTTCGCGCTCGCCACCGCCGGGGCCAACGACCTCATCGTGCTCGACGAGCCGACCACCGGCATGGACGTCACCGCACGCCAGGCCTTCTGGGCCACCATGCGCGAGCAGGCCGACCAGGGCCGTACCGTGCTGTTCGCCACCCACTACCTCGAAGAGGCCGACGCGATCGCCGACCGTGTGCTGGTCCTGCACAAGGGCCGGATCCTCGCCGACGGCACCGCCGCCGAGATCAAGGCCCGGGCCGGGGCCCGCCGGATCTCCTTCGAGCTCGAGGGCGCGATCGACGAAGAGGCCCTGCTCGCCCTGCCGTTCCTCTCCACGCTCGACATCACCGGCCACCGCGTCCGCATCCAGTCGCACAACGCCGACGCGACCGTGCACGCCGTCTACGGCCTCGGCCTCTACCCGCGCGAGCTCGAAGTCGCCGGACTCGGCCTGGAGCAGGCCTTCGTCGCCATCACCGAGGCCGAGGAGGCCAGGACCGCATGAACACTCTGATCAGGCTCGAAGTGACCCGCACCCTGCGGAACAAGAAGTTCATGTTCTTCTCGGTCATCTACCCGTCAGTGATCTACCTGCTGATCTCCGGCACCCAGAACACCACCGACAAGGTGCCGCACACCGATCTGACCTTGCAGTCCTTCTTCATGGTCTCCATGGCCTCCTTCGGCGCGCTGACCGCCGTCCTGATGGGCAACAGCGAACGCATCGCCAAGGAGCGCGAGAAGGGCTGGGTCCGCCAGCTGAGGCTGACCGCACTGCCCAGCCGCGGTTACGTCCTGGCCAAGATCGCCAGCGCCGCCATGGTCACCCTGCCCTGCATCGTGGTCGTCTTCCTCGTCGCGGCCTGTGCCAAGCACGTACGGTTCGACCTCTGGCAGTGGTTCGCCCTCACCGGCGTCATCTGGGCCGGTTCGCTGGTCTTCGCCGCGCTCGGCGTGGCCATCGGCTACCTCGCCAGCGGCGACGCGGTCCGCCCGATCACGATGATCATCTACTTCGTCCTCTCCATCCTCGGCGGTCTGTGGATGCCGAGCGCGACCTTCCCGCAGTGGATCCAGAACATCTCCGAGTGGCTGCCCACCCACGCGTACGCTGCACTCGGCCAGGCCGTCGAGATGGGCGGCGCGCCGCACGCCAAGGACGTCGCCATCCTCTGTGCCTACTTCCTGCTCTTCGCGGGCGGCGCCGCCTGGCTCTACCGGAAGGACACCCTGAAGGCATGAACGAGGACGAGACGTCCGTGGGTATCGGGCGCCCGCCCACGAACACGAGGCAGGCCGGGACGAAGCTCCTGTGGATCGGTATCTGGCTCGCCTTCATGAGCGCCCCGGTCAAGGACCTCGCCGACGGCAACCACACACCGTGGGCGACCGCGCTCGGCACCCTCGGTCTGCTGGTCTTCGTCGGCAGCTATCTCGTCCTGGTCTTCCGCCACACCTCGAAGGCGCTGGACCCCTTCCGGGTCCGCGCCGCCCTCGCCTTCCTCGGCGCCCTCGCCGTCCTGCTCTCCCTGACGTTCGGCGCGCCCTGGCTCGTGCTGTTCGTGTACGTGTCGGTGTCCGTCGGCGCCACCCTGCCGATGCGGACGGCCCGTTGGCTGATCCCCGCCGTCACCCTCGTCCTGGTGGCCATCGGCCTGACCGGCGACCACCCCCGCGAGATCATCACCGCCCTGGTCTTCCCCGCGCTCCTCGGCGGCTTCGCGATGTCCGGCGTACGGCAGATGATCCGCACCACGATCCAGCTCCGCGAGGCCCGCGCCACCGTCGCCCAGCTCGCCGCGAACGAGGAGCGGCTGCGCCTGGCCCGTGATCTGCACGATCTGCTCGGACACTCCCTCTCCCTGATCACGCTCAAGAGCGAACTGGCCGGACGGATGCTCCCCGGCAACCCGGAACAGGCGGCCGCGCAGGTCGCCGACATCGAACAGGTCAGCCGCCAGGCCCTCGTGGACGTACGCAGCGCCGTCACCGGCTACCGCAGACCGACCCTCCCCGGCGAACTGGCCGGGGCGAGGACCGCCCTGGCCGCCGCCGGGGTCGCCGCCGACATTCCTGCCGAAGCCCCCGAGGACCTCCCGGAGAAGGCGGAGGAGGTACTCGCCTGGGCCCTGCGGGAAGCCGTCACCAACGTCGTACGCCACAGTGACGCGGGCCGCTGCACGGTCACCCTCGCCCCGCGCCAGACCCTCGACGGACGGGTCCTCGAACTCACCGTCGCAGACAACGGCCGCGGCGCCTCCGGCACGACGCGGGGCAACGGCCTCACGGGCATGGCCGAGCGCCTCGCCACGGTCGACGGGACGCTCACCACCCGGGCCACCGACTCCCGTTCGGGCAAAGGCTTCACCACGGTCCTCAGCGTTCCTCTCGAATCCGGCCTAGGATCCGGGGAATGAGCATGATCAGACTTCTCCTCGCCGAGGACCAGTCCATGGTGCGCGAGGCCCTCGCGGCACTCCTCGGCCTGGAACCCGACATCGAGGTGGTCGTCCAGGTCGCCCGCGGCGACGAGGTACTGGCCGCGGCCAGGGAACACGATGTCGATGTGGCCCTCCTCGACATCGAGATGCCCGGCATGACGGGCATCGAGGCGACGGCGGAACTGCGCCGTGACCTCCCCGGCGTCAAGGTCGTCGTCGTGACCACCTTCGGCCGCCCCGGATATCTGCGCCGGGCCATGGAATCGGGCGCGGACGCCTTCCTGGTGAAGGACGCACCCGCATCCCAACTCGCGGAAGCGGTACGCAAGGTGCTCGCCGGGGAACGCGTCATCGACCCCACGCTCGCGGCCGCCGCCCTCGCAGACGGCGCCAGCCCGCTGACCGAACGCGAACGCGACGTGCTGCGCACCGCCGCGGACGGCTCGACCAACGCGGAGATCGCCGGGGTGCTGCACCTGTCGCAGGGCACGGTCCGCAACTACCTCTCCATGGCGATCCAGAAGATGGCGGCGCGCAACCGCGCGGAGGCGGTCCGGATGGCACGCGAGAAGGGCTGGCTGTAGGGTCCGGGCCGGCTGTAGGGTCCGGGCCGGCTGTAGGGTCCGGGCCGGCTGGTAGGCCCGCTCCGGGTGGCCACCTCCTTACCGGGCCGCCGACACCAGTCCCGCCTCGTACGCGATGATGACGAGCTGGACCCGGTCCCGGGCGTCGAGCTTGGCGAGCAGCCGGGTCAGATACGTCTTGGCCGTGGCGACGCTGATGAACAGCCGCTCCGCGATCTCCGCGTTGGACAATCCGCTGCCCACCAGGACGAGCACCTCGCGCTCCCGGTCGGTGATCGTGGTGAGCGGGCGGCGCGGAGGCGACGGGGCAGCCGGGCGGCCCGCGAACTCCTTGATCAGCCGCCGGGTGACGCCCGGCGCGATCAGCGCGTCCCCGGCCGCCACCACCCGGACCGCTGCCAGGATGTCCTCCAGAGCCATGTCCTTGACCAGGAAGCCGGCCGCGCCCGCGCGCAGGGCGCCGTACACGTACTCGTCGTCGTCGAATGTCGTCAGGACCACCACATGAGCGGTGGCAGGGCCCGCGGCGATCCGTTCGGTGGCCTCGATGCCGTTGAGGCCCGGCATCCGGATGTCCATCACGACGACATCGGGGGCCAGTTCGGCGGTCAGCCGTACCGCCTCCTCGCCCGTGCCCGCCTCTCCGACGACGTCCAGGTCGGTGGTCTCGGCCATGACCATGCGCAGCGCGGTGCGCACCAGCGGCTGGTCGTCGGCGAGCAGGACGCGGACCGGCCCGGGGGGCCGGGAGCTCTCGTCGCTCATGCCTCGTCTCCCATCAACGGCGTGGCGGGCACCGGCAGCCGGGCCGTCACCCGGAAGCCACCCGCCGGGTGCGGGGCGGCGGTGAACTCGCCGTGCAGCAGGGCGACCCGCTCCCGCATGCCGATCAGGCCGAACCCCGGCCGGGAGGCGAGGCCCGCGCCCCGGCCGCGGTCGGCGACCTCGATGGCGAGCGCCTCGGAGCCGTACACGATCGACACCCGGCAGGAACCGGTCGCGGCGTGACGGACGACATTGGTCACCGACTCCTGGATGATGCGGAACGCCGACAGATCGATGTCCGGCGGCAACGGCCGGGGCTCGCCCCGCAGGTCCACGTCCACCCGGACGCCGGCGGCGGTCGTGGCCCGCGCCAGCCGCTCCACATCGGCCAGGCCCTCCGCCGGGCGCAGCGCCGCCGCGCCCCGATCCGCGCCCTCGTGAGCCGGGTCCGCCTGACGCAGCGCAACGAGCATCCTGCGCAGCCCCGACAGCGTCTCCCGGCCCGCCGTCTCCACCGCACTCATCGCCTCGCGCGCGGCGTCCGGCCGCGTGTGCACGACCCGGGCCGCCGCACCCGCCTGGAGGGCGATGATGCCGAGGCTGTGCGCGACCGTGTCGTGCATCTCGCGGGCGATCCGCAACCGTTCCTCGACCAGGGCCTGTTCGGCCGCCCGCGCGGCGAGACTCTCGCCGTGCCGACGGGTCTCGTACGCCGAGCCGCCCACCAGCCAGGCGACGACCGCGGTGAGCGCGACGACCAGCTCCGACGATGTGCCGACGACCCACCCGGCGAGCAGCCGGACGGCCAGGAAGCCGGTGAGGGTGCCGAGCGCCATGAGGAGGGCGAAGAAGGCGATCCGGCGCGACCGGGTGGCGGCTATGAAGTACAGGGCCACATCGGCTGCCAGGAACTGGGCGAGCGGTATCTCTCCCACGCTCAGCGGGAACGTGGCGAGCGTGGCCGCGCTCAGCACCAGCGCCAGGGCCTTCAGCGGACGCCGCTCCAGCAAGAAGCAGCCGGCCGCTGCCATGGCCGCGGCGAGCATCTGCATCAGCAGACCGTCCCACCGGTAGAGCAGCATTCCGGTCCGGACGGACGGCTCGTTCTCGCCGGGCAGCCGCACCCGCACGAGGAAGGTGAGCAGTATGCCCGCGTACCAGCCCATGCCTACCCACCAGCCAGGCGGCACGCGCTTGAGACGAGGCAGAGAGGGGGAGTGGGACATGCGCCGATCGTAGCCAGCGCACCACGGACCGGCATCGGACCACGGTCGTACAACCGGGGTCGACACCGGCCTGGACAGGTGTCACCGCTGGTCCGACGACGAACGGTGGGTGCGGAAAGGACAGTTGACGGTGTGATCGAAGTCAACGGACTGACCAAGCGATACGGCACCGCCACCGCCGTCAAGGACCTCACCTTCACCGTACGGCCGGGCGAGGTAACCGGCTTCCTCGGACCCAACGGGGCCGGCAAGACCACCACGCTGCGCATGCTGCTGGGGCTCGTCGAGCCGACCGCCGGGACGGCCACCCTCCAGGGCCGGCCGTTCCGCGAGCACCCGCGCGGACTGCGGCACGTCGGCGCCCTCCTGGACGCGGGCGACGTGCACGGCGGCCGCACCGCCCGTGCCCATCTCGCGATGCTGGCCCGCAGCAACAGCATCCCGCGCTCCCGGGTGGACCAACTGCTCCAGGACGTGGGCCTCGCCGGGGCGGCCCGTCGGCGCGTCGGCGGCTTCTCCCTCGGGATGCGCCAGCGCCTCGGCATAGCCACCGCGCTGCTCGGCGACCCGCCGGTGCTGCTCTTCGACGAACCGCTCAACGGCCTGGACCCGGAAGGTGTGCTGTGGGTGCGTGGACTGTTCCGCAGGCTCGCCGCCGAGGGGCGCACCGTGTTCGTCTCCAGCCACCTGATGACGGAGATGGAGCACACCGCCGACCGGCTCGTCGTGATCGGCCGGGGCGAACTCATCGCGGCCGAGAGCCTGACCGCGTTCGCCGCCCGGAGCACCCGCCTCAGTGTGACCGTAGGTACGCCCGACCCCGCAGCGCTGGCCCCGCTGCTCACCGCGGAGGGCGCCGAGGTGGTCCGGGACGGTGACCGCCTCACGGTCACCGGGCTCACCGCCGCCCGCATCGGTGAGCTGGCCCTGGACCACCACGTGCTGCTCCATGAGCTCACCACGCTCGGAGCCTCGTTGGAAGAGGCGTTCATGGAACTCACCGCGGACAGCGTCGAATACCTCGCAGGAGACCCCCGATGACCACAGCGCAAGCCATGACCGCGCCACCCGCCCGCATGACCGACGACGAACCCCGCGCCCGCTTCCGCGACCTGCTCGCCGCGGAATGGCTCAAGACGTGGTCGCTGCGCTCCACCTCCTGGATGTACGCGATCACCGCACTGGCGGTCATCGGCTTCAACGCAGGCACGGCGTACGACCACTACAAGTACTGGTACCAGTACGACGACCGCGGCCGCGCGTCCTTCGTCGCCAACGGCTCGCCCCTCATGGACGCCTTCACCGGGAACGCCGCCATGGTGCTGGTGCTGGCCGTTGCCGCCATCGGTGCCGTATCGATCACCGGCGAGTACGGCACCGGCCTGATCCGTACCACGTTCACCGCTGTCCCGGCCCGTCGCTCCGTGATGGCCGCCAAGGCCCTCGTGCTCACCGCCGTCACCACCCTCTTCGGCGCACTCGTCGCCCTGGCATCCTTCGTGTCGACGCAGGCGATCCTCTCCGGCCGGGACGCCTCGGTGACCCTCGGCCACCCCGGCGCCCTGCGCCTCGTCGTGGCTTCCGCGCTGCTCGCCCCGGTGGCCGCGCTCGCGGGCCTCGCGATCGGCGCGGTGATACGCCACACCGGAGGGGCCGTCATCGGATGCGTGGTCGTACTGCTCCTGCTGCCGATGGTTCTCAGCGACCGCCGGCATCTCACGGCGGTGCTCCAGCACACGTTGCCCTTCAGTGCGTGGGAGCGGCTGTCGGCCTCGGATCTCCATGCGCCCGTGCTCTACCCGTGGACGGTCTCCGGAGCCTGGACGGTCTATGTCGCCTGGGCCCTGCTGGCGGGTGTGGTCGCGACGGTGGCGGTGCACCGCCGGGACCAGTGACCTCCTGCCCAACTCGACTACCCTGCAATGTTTTTCAGAAACATGCTGGAAATTCTTGCGACACCTCTTGACGTGTTCACCGCCGTGACGGCAGGCTCCCGAGCACCCCAACGTGGCCAGGCGCGTGGCCACCCACACCGGGTACGGACCCCACTTCCGTCCCCGCGAACGAAGGAGCCGCAATTGAGTTCCCGCGTCGCTCGCGCGACACTGGCCGGCCTGCTCGCAGCCGCCGGTATCACCGTCCTCGCTCCCTGGACCTCCCAGGCGACCCCACCGGGCGAGAAGACCGTCACCGCCACACTGTTCGAGTGGAAGTACGACGCGGTGGCCCAGGCCTGTACGGACTCTCTGGGTCCGGCCGGCTACGGCTACGTGGAGGTCTCGCCCGCCTCCGAACACATTCAGGGCGACCAGTGGTGGACCTCGTACCAGCCCGTCAGCTACAGGATCGCCGGGCGCCTCGGTGACCGCGAAGCCTTCGCCTCGATGGTGGAGAGCTGTCACTCCGCCGGGGTGAAGGTCGTGGCTGACGCCGTCATCAACCACATGTCGTCCGGCTCCGGTACGGGCACCGGTGGCACGGCGTACGCGAAGTACGACTACCCCGGGTACTTCCAGGACCAGGACTTCCACGGCTGCCGCAAGGACATCAGCAACTACGGCGACCGCAACGACGTCCAGACCTGCGAACTGGTCGGCCTGGCGGACCTCGACACGGGCAGCGACGCCGTCCGTACGACGATCGCCGCGTACCTCTCCGATCTGCGCGGTCTCGGGGTCGACGGATTCCGTATCGACGCCGCCAAGCACATGTCCGCCGATGACGTCGCCGCGATCAAGGGAAAGATGGCCGACCCGGGCTTCTGGGTCACCGAGGTCATCCACGGCGGCGGCGAGGCGGTCCAGCCCGACGAGTACACGGGCGTGGGCGATGTCGACGAGTTCCGCTACGGCGGCCACCTCAAGAGCGCCTTCCAGGGCGGTGGCCTCGCAGGTCTGAAGAACGTCGCCGACGGCAAACTGGCGAGCGGGAGCGCCCGCACGTTCGTCGACAACTGGGACACCGAGCGCAACGGCTCGACGCTGACGTACAAGGACGGCGCGGCCTACACCCTGGCCAACGTCTTCATGCTCGCTTCGCCCTACGGCTCCCCGAACGTCTACTCCGGCTACGAGTGGTCGGACAAGGACGCGGGCCCGCCGAACGGCGGCGCGGCTGCCTGCGGCAGCGGTGGCTGGACGTGTACGCACGCTCAGACGGCGATCACCGGCATGGTCGGCTTCCACAACGCCGCGGCGGGCGCGGAGTTGACCGACTGGTGGGACAACGGCTCGTCGGCGATCGCCTTCGGCCGCGGCGACAAGGGCTTCGTGGCCATCAACAACGGTGACGGCGAGCTTCGGCAGACGTTCGCCACGTCCCTCCCGGCGGGCACGTACTGCAACGTGGCGCAGGCCTCTCCGGACGCCTGCGACGGCAACACGGTGCAGGTCGGCGACGACGGCACGGTCTCGGCGACCGTTCCGGCGAAGGGTGCGCTGGCACTGCACGGCTGATACCCGCAGCGGGGGAGCGCCACCGGGCACCGGAGACGCTCCCCTTGGGGCCTGGGGCCTGGGGCC
>NZ_JAELVH010000373.1 GCF_019399235.1 Streptomyces poriferorum
CCGGGCGCGCAGCTCGCCGTGTACCGGGACGGCCGGCCGGTCGTCGATCTCTGGGCGGGTGAGGGGATCGAAGGTGACTCCCTGCCCGCCGTCTTCTCATCGACCAAGGGCGCGGCCCATCTCGTCGTCGCCCTGCTGGTGCAGGACGGCACCCTGGACCTGGACCGGACGGTCGCCTCGTACTGGCCGGAGTTCGCTGCCGAGGGCAAGGGGGCGCTGACCCTGCGGGAGCTGCTGGGCCACCGGTCCGGAGTGATCGGCATCGAGGGCGGGTTCCGCGAGGCGGACCTGGCCGACGACCGGGTGATCGCCGCCCGGTTGGCAGCGCAGGCCCCCTTCTGGGAGCCGGGCAGGGAGTACGGGTACCACGCGCTGGTGATCGGCGCGCTGACCGGTGAGGTGGTGCGGCGGGCCACCGGGCGTTCGATCCAGGAGCTGTTCGAGGAGCGTGTCCGCGCCCCGTACGGCCTGGATCTCCACCTCGGGCAGCCTGCGGAGCTGGAGCCCCGCTACCTGGCCGTCCGGCCGATGAACCCGACGCCGGAACAGCAGGCGGAGCTCGGTGCCCACCCCTTCGACCCGAAGGGCCTTCAGGCGGTGGCCTTCAACGTCCCGACGGATCTGGTGGCCTGGATCAACACCCCTTCCGTGCGGGCGCTCGGCCCGGCCTCGGTGGGCGGTGTGGGCTCGGCGCGCGCGCTGGCCGGGATGTACGCGGCGACGATCTCGGAGTTCGCGGGCCGGCCCGCTCTCCTCACGCCGGAGACCCGCGCCGAGTTCGCCCGCCCCGGCCTGGCCGGCACCGACCGGGTGACCTTGGAGAAGGACCACTTCGGCCTCGGCTTCGAACGCCCGCAGATGCTCTACCCGTCGCTGGGCGAGGGTGCGTTCGGCCACTGCGGCGCGGCGGGCTCGCAGGCGTTCGCGGACCCGGCGAGCGGGATCGCGTACGGCTACACGCGCCGGCGGTTCGCGTACCCGGGCGGGGCGGCGCCGGAGAACGAGCGGCTGGTGGCGGCGGTGGTGAAGGCGGCGGGATCGAGCCCCTCGGCCCGCTCAAGCCGCTCCGGCGCCTGAGGAGCGGGGGGCCTGGGGCGGCGCCCCCGCATCCAGCCCCTCCGCCAGCACCTCCGCGAGGTGCCGCGCCCGCACCCCGCCCAGCTGCGCCAGCTGGGTCCGGCAGGAGAACCCGTCCGCCAGGATCTCCGTCCCCGGGGGCGCCTGCCGTACCGCAGGCAGCAGCTGGTCCTCCGCGCAGGCCACCGACACCTCCCAGTGGCCCCGCTCGAAGCCGAAGTTGCCCGCGAGACCGCAGCAGCCGCCCGCCAGCTCACCGCTCAGACCGGCCCGTTCGCGCAGCCGGCGGTCCGCCGCGTCGCCCAGCACCGCGTGCTGGTGGCAGTGCGTCTGGCCGGTGACCTGGCGGTCGAGGCGCGGGGGCTCCCAGTCGGGGGCGTACTCCTCCAGGTACTCGGCCAACGTACGGACGGAGGCGGCCAGTTCGGCGGCGCGGGGATCATCGGGCAGGAGCTCCGGCAGATCCGTGCGGAGCGTCGCCGCACAGCTCGGCTCCAGGACGATCACGGGGGTGCCGAGCATGCCGCCCAGCCGTTCCAGGGTGCGGCGCATCACCGTGCGGGCCCGGGTCAGCTGGCCGGTCGAGACGTACGTGAGGCCGCAGCACAGCCCTCGTCCGGCGGGAAGCACCTGGCGGCCCGTCGCCTCCAGGACCCGTACCGCCGCCCGTCCCACCTCGGGCGAGAGGTGCTCGGTGAAGGTGTCGGGCCAGAGGGTGGCGATCCGGTCGCCGGAGAGGATGAACGTCCCCTTGCCCCATCGCCGGTTCAGCCACCGGGTGAACCGCTCCCGTGCCAGGACCGGGATCCCGCGCTCCGGCGCGATGCCCGATACCCGCCCGGCGAGGGCGGCGAGCGGGCGAACGCGGGCCAGGGCGTTCAGGGCTCCCGCGAAGGGGGACGCGAGGCGCAGCCACCGAGGCAGCCACCCCATCGCGTAGTGCGCGGCGGGCCGCAGCCGCCCCCGGTAGTGGTGGTGCAGGAACTCCGCCTTGTACGTGGCCATGTCGACGCCCACCGGGCAGTCGCTGCGGCAGCCCTTGCAGGACAGGCACAGGTCGAGCGCGTCCCGAACCTCCGTCGAGCGCCAGCCGTCCGTGATCACGCCGCCCGCCTCGCCGGCGAGCATCTCGTGGAGCAGCCGGGCCCGGCCGCGTGTGGAGTGGGCCTCCTCGCCGGTCGCGCGGAAGGAGGGGCACATGACGGACGGGCCCGAGGTCTGTTCCGTACGGCACTTGGCGACGCCGACGCACCTGCGGACGGCCGCGGAGAAGTCACCGCCGTCGTGCGGGTAGCCGAACTCGACGTCGACCGGCTTCTTCGGGAGCACCTCGAAGCGGAGGTTCTCGTCGAGGCGGGCCGGGCGGGTGAGGATGCCCGGGTTCATGCCGCCGTCGGGGTCCCAGAGGTCCTTGAACCGGCCGAACAGGGCGACGAGTTCGTCCCCGTACATGCGGGGCAGCAGTTCGGCGCGTGCCTGGCCGTCGCCGTGTTCGCCGGACAGGGAGCCGCCGTGGGCGACGACCAGCGAGGCCAGGTCCTCGGAGAAGCGGCGGAACCGGGCCACGCCGGGGCCGGTCAGCAGGTCGAAGTCGATGCGGACGTGGATGCAGCCGTCGCCGAAGTGCCCGTACGGGGTGCCGCGCAGCCCGTGTTCGGTGAGCAGGGCGCGGAAGTCGCGGAGGTAGGGGCCGAGCCGGGCGGGCGGCACGGCGCAGTCCTCCCAGCCGGGCCAGGCCTCACTGCTGTCGGGCATCCGGGTCGCCGTTCCGGCCGCGTCCTCCCGGATCCGCCACAGGGCCCGCTGCCCGGCCGGGTCGGTGACGACGGCGGCGTCCACCGCGTCGGCGGACGCGGCGCGCACGAGGCGCTCGGCGTGTGCGCGGGCCTCGGCCGGGGTGGCGCCGCCCGTCTCGGCGAAGAGCCAGGCCGCGCCGCGGGGCAGTCCGGCCGGTTCGCGTACGAGGTCGGCGGCCATGCCCTCCACGGTGAGCGGGTGGAAGGGCAGGAGGCCGGGGGCCGCCTCGGCGGCCGCGGACTCGTCGGCGTAGCCGAGGACGGCGAGCGCGCGGGCTGCGGGCGCCTCGACCAGGCGCAGCGTCGCCTCCGTGACGACGCCGAGCGTGCCCTCGCTGCCGCAGAACGCGCGGGCGGGGTCCGGGCCGTTCTCGGGCAGCAGCGCGTCGAGGGCGTATCCGGAGATGCGGCGCGGGAGTCCGGGGAATCCGGTGCGCAGGAGGGCGAGGTGGCCGGCGACCAGTTCGCGGAGTCCGGCGGGGCCTTCGGTGCCTCGCTCCAGGCGCAGGGTGTCGCCGCCGTAGCGGGCGACGGTCAGGGCGTGGACGTTGTCGGCGGTGGTGCCCCAGGCGACCGAGTGGGAGCCGCAGGAGTTGTTGCCGATCATGCCGCCGATCGTGCAGCGGCTGTGTGTGGAGGGGTCCGGGCCGAAGGTGAGCCCGTGCGGGGCGGCGGCGGCCCGCAGGTCGTCCAGGACCACGCCCGGCTGGACCACGGCGGTACGGGAGGCGGGGTCCAGTTCGACGATCGACCGCAGGTGGCGGGTGAGGTCGAGGACGACGCCGGTGCCGGTGGCCTGCCCGGCGATGGACGTCCCGCCGCCGCGGGGCACGACCGGCACACCGTGCGCCCGGCAGGCGGCGAGCGTGGCGGCCACGTCGTCGGCGTCGCGCGGGGTGACGACTCCGAGCGGCACCCGGCGGTAGTTGGAGGCGTCCATCGTCGTGAGGGCCCGCGCGGTGGCGTCGAACGCGACCTCGCCCCCTACGGACGCGCGCAGTTCACGGACGAGCGCGTCGGGGGTGCCACCGTTCAGGGCGTTGCCGGATGCCATGCGGCCAGGATGCCGCCGGCCCGCCAGCCTCGTGCGGCCGCCCCGCCCGACGGCCCCCTGCGTTTCCGCCGATTACGTCAATACGTCGGAATATGCCGGACTCACAAACACAAATGGAACAGAGAACGCCACAAGTTCTTCCCAAACAGATCGTCAATTCTCATATAGTGACTCAGACTTGCCTGGGAATCATGTGTTCCAGTTGTCACATTTGATCACCACAGTATCGACTCGTCCGAACCGTCCCATCCGTCACCGTCCGCTCCCCGAGGACTCCGCTTGCGCCCCTCAACCCGGCCGACCGCACTGGCCCTGCTGGTCACCGTGGCCCTCACCGGATCCCTGTGTCTGTGGGCGACCGCCGTCGCCCCCGACTCGGCCAGGACCGCAGTGGCCTGGGGGGCGAGCGCCGCGGCGGTGCTGCTCTCCGCCGCCGTCGCCACCGCCGTACACGCCCGCCTCACCGCGCGCCGGCTCCGCGAACTGCTCGCGGCCGAGACCGGCCGGT
The DNA here is from genome assembly GCF_019399235.1 of Streptomyces poriferorum. Classification (GTDB taxonomy): domain Bacteria; phylum Actinomycetota; class Actinomycetes; order Streptomycetales; family Streptomycetaceae; genus Streptomyces; species Streptomyces poriferorum. The sequence goes on from NZ_JAELVH010000373.1 coordinate 4,436, forward strand.
TCACCGCCGAGACCTCGCGGATGGTGTCGGCGTCCGCCGCCGACGCCCAGAGGTTCACCGCCGAGACCGCCAGGATCAAGGCCGCGGCCGCCGCCGAGACGGCCCGTGTCGTCAAGGAGGCCGCGGCCGGCGCCGAGCAGCTCACCGTCGACAACGCGCGCCTCAAGGCCCGCGCCGCCCGCAGTGACACCGAACGCTCCGCCGCCGTCGCCGCGTGCGCCAACGCCGCCGGCCGGATGCAGGCCCTGGCCACCAGCATGCTCGCCGACCTGCGCGACATGGAGCACCGGCACTCCGCCGAGGACGTCCTGGGCGACCTGCTGCACCTGGACCACCGCACCGCCCAGGCGGGCCGGCTGGCCGACTCCATCGCCGTGCTGACCGGCGCCCGCTCCGGGCGGCGCTGGGCGAAGCCCATCGTGATGGAGTCCATCCTGCGCGGCGCGATGGGCCGGATCAGCGGATACCAGCGCATCCGTCTCCACTCGACCAGCGACGTCGCCATCGCCGGCCACGCGGCCGAGGGCGTCATGCACGCACTGGCCGAACTCCTCGACAACGCGGCGAACTTCTCGCCGCCCACGGCCGAGGTCCACGTGTACGTGGAAGAGGTCCCGGCCGGCATCGTGCTGACCGTCGAGGACAGCGGTCTCGTCATGAGCGACGTGCAGCTGCGCCGCGCGGAACGCGCCGTCTCCGCGACCGACCAGGACCTGACCGGTCTCTCCGGCACCCGGCTCGGCCTCGCCGTCGTCGGCCGCCTCGCCCGCAAGCACGGTCTGACCGTCTCGTTCCGGCCCTCCGCGCGCGGCGGCACGGGCGCGCTGATGATGCTCCCGCAGGAGATCATCACCCGCACCCCGATGCCGGCCCCCGAACCCGCCGCCCAACC
>NZ_JAELVH010000374.1 GCF_019399235.1 Streptomyces poriferorum
CCTTCGCCACGACACCGGCCGGCCCCTGGCTGCTGGCCCTGATCGCCGTGGGCCTGATGGCGTTCGCCCAGGAGAACAGGCCGAACGCCATCAGGCCCACGGCGATCAGGGCCAGCAGCCAGGGGCCGGCCGGTGTCGTGGCGAAGGAGCGCAGGGTGTCGTCCATCCCCTTGGCCTCGCCCGAGCGGGCCTTCACCGCCGCGGCCACGGCGAAGCCGCCCGCGACCGCGAAGACGAGTCCTCGGGAGACACCGCCGAAGACCCCGGTGATGTCCACGGCGCGCCGCTCGGCGGGCGACATCTCGCCCATCCGCAGATGCTTGTGGAACTTCCGGAGTGCCGCCCGGCCCGCGATCCACAGGCCCGCGCCGGCGATGACCGCCCCGGCCGCACCCACCAGCCAGCGCCCGCCCGATATGTCGAGCACCTGAGCTGTGACGTCCTTCGACTGCGAGTCGCCTGAACCGCTGCCGCTGCCCCGGTCGCCCGCCGCGAACATCAGGACCGAGTACGACACGAAGGCGTAGAAGACGGCGCGTCCCGCCGAGGCCAGGCGCTTGGTCGCCTTGCGCCCGTCCGGGCCCGCGGCTCCGAACGCCGCCTCGGACAGCCGCCACAGGGCCATACCGGCCAGGGCGACCCCCAGGACCCACAGCAGGACGGAACCGAAAGGCTTCTGCGCGATCTCCGCGAGCGCCCCACCCCGGTCCGCCTGCTTCTCGCCGCCCCCGTCCCCGCCGAACGCGATGCGCAGCGCGAGGACGCCGACCAGGACATAGATCACTCCGCGGGCGACGAATCCCGCCCGGCCGGCCGCCTCGACGGCCGAACTGTCACCCGCCCGTCTTGCCTTCCCGTGACTCTTCCGGGCTGTCGCAGAGATATTCATGTTCAGGCGGGTGCCCCGGCCGCGAGGACGGAAACTACCGGGCTCCGGCGGCGGCCGTGCTGCCGGACCGTACCGAGCGACCCGCCAGCACCTGGGTCCGCTTCCCGTCCTCGATGACGAAACGGCCGTCGATCAGTACGTGCGGAATGCCGGTCGGCAGGGTGCGGGGTTCGTCGAACGTGGAGCCGGCCGCAACCGTCGCCGGGTCGAAGAGCACCAGGTCGGCGCGGTAGCCCTCGCGCACGTACCCGCGGTCGGCCAGCCGCAGCCGGGCCGCCGGGCGCGAGGTGAGATGGGCGACGCACTCCTCCAGGGAGAGGATGCCCAGCTCCCTCACGTACCGGCCGAGATACTGCGGGAACGTGCCGTACGCCCGCGGGTGCGGCTTGTCGCCCTGGAGGATGCCGTCGCTGCCGCCGGTGTGGACGCGGTGGCGCATGATCTGCCGGACGTTCTCCTCATGGCCCACGTGCTGGAGGATCGTCGTCCCCAGCCGGTCGTCCAGCAGCAGCCGCCGCGCGGTCACCCAGGGCTCCTCGCCCCGCACCTGCGCGGACTCGGCCACCGTACGGCCGACGTGCGCGGCGAGGTCCGGCACGCTGACGCCGGAGATCTCGATGGTGTCCCACTCGATCGGCACCCCGTGGCAGCCGTCCGAGCCCACGACCTCCAGGTCGTGGCGGATCCTCGCCGCCGTGGTGTCGTCGGCCAGGCGCGTCAGGACCGACTCCGGGCCGCCCTCGCTCGCCCAGCTGGGCAGCATGGCGACCAGGGTCGTACAGCCCGGGGTGTACGGGTAGGTGTCGAGGGAGATGTCGGCGCCCGCGTCGAGCGCGCCGTCGAGCAGGGCGAGCAGCTCCGGGGCGCGGCCCTCGTTCACACCGAAGTTCATGGTGGCGTGGGCGAGATGGAGGGCGCAGCCCGCGGTGCGGGTGAGCCGCACCATCTCCTCGTACGCCTCCAGTGCTCCGGCGCCGTACGAGCGGTGGTGCGGGCAGTAGTAGCCGCCGTGCTGGGCCACCACCCTGCACAGGGCGGTGAGTTCGGCGTCGTCCGCGTACATGCCCGGGGTGTAGGTGAGTCCCGAGGACATGCCGACGGCGCCCTCGGCCATTCCCTGGGCGACGAGTTGCTCCATCCGGGACAGCTCGGCCTCGGTGGCGGGCCGGTCGTCCCAGCCGACCGCGTGCATCCGGACGGTGCCCTGCGGGATCAGATAGGCGGCGTTCACCGCGATGCCCCGGCCGCCGAAGTTGCGGTCGAGCCGGTCGAGGTACTCGCCGACGGTGCGCCAGTCGAAGTCGATGTCGCTCCCGTCGCCGTTCCATCCGGTGATGGAGCGGCGGACCTCGGCGAGGGTGCGGTCGTCGACGGGGGCGTACGACAGCCCGTCCTGACCCAGCACTTCGAGGGTGACGCCCTGCGCCGCCTTCGAGCTGTGGTCGGGGTCGCGCAGCAGGGCGAGGTCGCTGTGGGCGTGCATGTCGACGAAGCCGGGGGAGAGGGCGAGACCGTCGGCGTCCAGGGTGCGGGCGGCGGTGGGGCGGGGGCCGGGGGAGTCCTCGCGGTGGATCTCCGCGACGCGGCCGTCGGCGAGGGCCACGTCGGCGCGGTAGGAAGGGGTGGCGGTGCCGTCGATGACGCGGGCGTCGCGGATGACCAGGTCCATGGGGGGTGCCTTTCAGGGCCGGCCGGGGCACTGCCCCGGCCCGCGCTCATCGGTGGGGCGCAATCGGTGAAGCTCGATCGATGGGGCTCGACCGGTGGTGATCGATCGGTGAAGCTCGATCGGTGGGGACGGATCGGTGGGGATGGATCTGTGGGGATCGATCGGGTGGGGCTCAGAAGAACGTGCGGACGTAGTCCGTGACCGTCCCGTCCGCCTCGACCAGCGGAATCAGCTGCCACTTGTCGAAGCTCGTGCAGGGGTGCGACAGCCCCATCCCCACCCAGTCCCCGACCTCCAGCTCGGCCGCCCCGTCCGTCCGTACCCACGCGTGCTGGTCCGACAGGCCGGTTACCTCGATCCCCGTCGCCTCCCGCACCGAGCCGTCGCGCCCGGACCGCACGACCTGTGCCTGCGGCAGGTCGAGGTCGTAGGCGGCGTCCCGCTTGCCCGCGTTCAGGAACGCCTGCTCGCCGGTGGGGCGCGACACGACCTGGGCCCAGAGCCGGAAGGCGGGCTGCAGCGCGCCCTCCTCGGGGACCCGGTTGAAGGGGGTGAGATGGCGGTAGTGCCCGTCGTCGTGCGAGACGTACGCCCCCGAGCGGAGCAACTTGCATACGGGGAAGGAGAGTTCGGGGATCTCGGCGAACACGTCCGCGACCGCGTCGAACCACGCGCTGCCGCCCGCGCTGATCACTACCGCCTCACCGGCGTCCATTGCCGCGAACCGCCCCGCCGCGTCGAAGTCCGCGGCGAGCGCGACGAGCCGTCGCAGCCAGTCCCGTACGCGCTCCCCGGTCGCGTCCGGCACCTCGCCCTCGTAACCGGCCACACCCACCAGACGCAGCGTCCCGGCGGCGGCCACCGCGTCGGCGACGGCGGCGCAGTCTGCCTCCGTACGGGCACCGGTGCGTGCGCCGTCGCCCGCGCCGAGCTCCACGACGACGTCCACCGGGCGGGAGGCGCCGGCCTCGCTCAGGGCCCGGTCCATCAGCTCGACGCCGCGCACCGAGTCGACGTAACAGATGAAGCGGAACTCCGGGTCGGCGTTCAGTTCGCCCGCGAGCCAGGTCAGCGCTGCCGCGTCGACGAGCTCGTTGGCGAGGAAGATCCGCTGGATCCCGAACGCCCGGTAGACGCGTGCCTGGTGCGGGACCGCCGCGGTGATGCCCCACGCGCCGTGCTCCAGCTGGCGGGCGAACAGCTGCGGGGACATCGAGGTCTTGCCGTGCGGTGCGAAGGCGAGGCCGTGGCGCTGTGCGTACGTCTCCAGCAGCGTCAGGTTGTGGGCGACGGACTCGGCCGACAGCGCGAGCACCGGGGTGGTGAACCCGCCGGTGAAGAGGTTGCGCCGCTCGGCGGCCAGGTCGCCGACGGTCAGGCCCTCCGCGTCGGGCGGGAGCGCCTTGAACCGGTGGTCGACCCGCTCTGCGGCGAGTCGGGCGAGTCCGGCCGGCCCGGCGAGTCCGGCGGTTCCGGCGGTTCCGGTGGGTCCGTCCACGGGGCGGTCGGCAGCCATGGGGGCTCCTTCTCGATCGAAGTAGGTCGGCGTCGCAGTTCACTCACCGTTGCAACATATGCAACACCCATTGCGTATATCGCTCAGGGCTGTCTAACATCCGAGCCGACGCCCGGTCAATGGTGAGACCCGGCGCCGCCCGCCCGACCCCGAGGAGCCCGAGTGTCCGGAACCCCGGCCAGGACCGACGCCGAAACGGCCACCGATGTCGTGTGCCTCGGCGAGTCCATGGTGACGTTCCTGCCCTCACGGCCCGGGCGCCTCGCCGACGTCCCCTCCTTCGGCCGCGGCATCGGCGGCGCCGAGTCCAACGTGGCCTGCGCCCTCGCCGCGGCCGGGCACCGCGCGGCCTGGGTGAGCCGGGTCGGCGCGGACGGCTTCGGCGACCACCTCGTCGACGCGATCTCCGCGTACGGGGTCGACACCTCCGCGGTGCGGCGCGACCCGGGCCGGCCCACGGGCATCTACTTCCGTACGGCGACGGACCGCGGCACCGACGTCCACGAGGTGGCGTACTACCGGGCCGGGTCCGCGGCCTCGGCGATGTCGCCCGCGAACGTCCCGCACGAGGTGCTGCTCACCGGCCGGGTCCTGCACCTGTCCGGCATCACGGCAGCGCTCTCCGCCGACTGCCTGGCCCTGCTGCACGAGCTGACGGCCCCGCGCCCCGGGCGCCCGCTCGTCTCCTTCGACGTCAACCACCGCCCGGGCCTCTGGCGCGACGCCGACGCGTCCCCGGGCGTCCTGCTGGACCTGGCCCGCCGCGCCGACCTCGTCTTCGTCGGCGAGGACGAGGCGGAGGAGGCGTGGGGGGTGAAGGGTGCCGCCGCGATCCGCGAGGCGCTGCCGGAACCGGCGGTGCTGGTCGTGAAGCGGGGCGCTGAGGGCGCGACGGTGTACTCCGCAGGGCCGGACCCGGCCGACACCGTCACCGACGTCCCAGCCCTCCGCGTCGACGTCGTCGCCCCCGTCGGGGCCGGTGACGCCTTCGCCGCAGGGTTCCTCTCCGCCACCCTGCGCGGGCTGCCCGTCCGCGACCGGGCCCGGCACGGGCACCTGATGGCCGCCGCCGTCCTCACCGTCCCCGGCGACCTCACCGACCCGCCCGCCCGCGACCGGGCGGACCGCCTCGCGGCCCTCGACGACACCGACTGGGGGAGACTGCGTCTCGGCCCCGGGTGGACGGGGGACGACACGGAGGTACGTACGACATGAGCGAGTGCTGCGAGCGATTCGACAAGAGGGGCGTCATCGGCGAAGGCCGGGCCGAGGACTGCGAGGCACGCGCATGAGCCAGACCGTCGACCGGGCGCTGAGCATCCTGCCGTTGCTCGCCCAGGGACCCGCCGACCTCGGACAGGTCGCCGAGCGGCTCGGCGTCCACAAGTCCACGGCCCTGCGCCTCCTGCGTACGCTCCACGAGCACGGGCTCGTCTACCGCCAGCAGGACCAGCGCTACCGCCTCGGCGCGCGGCTCTTCGCCCTCGCACAGGAGGCCGTCGAGAACCTCGACGTACGGGAGATCGCCCACGCGCACCTCGTCGAGCTCAACGCGAACTGCGGCCACACCGTCCACCTCGCGGTGTACGAGGAGAACGAGGTCCTCTACATCGACAAGGTCGAGAGCCGCTACCCGGTACGGATGTACTCCCGCATCGGCAAGCCCGTCGCGATCACCGTCGCTGCCGTGGCCAAACTCCTGCTCGCCGACCTCTCCGAGACCGAGCGGCGCTCCATCGCGGAGAAGCTCGACTACCCCATGTACACGTCCCGTTCGACCCCCGGCCCCGGCGCCTTCCTCAAGGAACTCGCCACCGTGCGCGAACAGGGATGGGCCACCGACCTCGGTGGCCACGAGGAGTCCATCAACTGCGTCGGCGCACCCATCCGCGGCGCCGACGGGCGCGTCGTCGCCGCGATGTCGGTCTCCGCACCGAACGTGGTCGTCACGGCCGAGGAACTCCTCACCCTGCTCCCCCTGGTCCGTCGCACCGCCGACACCATCAGCCGGGAGTACTCCGGCACCAACCGACCCAAGAAAGTCTGATCAGCGATGACCGACAAGACCGTGAAGACCCCGCTCACCCCGAGCACCCACACCGCCCCGCCCGCGAAGTTCTCGCACGGCGTGCGGAAGGGGAACATCCTCCAGGTCGCCGGCCAGGTCGGCTTCCTGCCCGCCGTCGAGGGCCAGGCCCCCACCCCGGCCGGACCGACCCTGCGCGAGCAGACCCTCCAGACCTTCGCCAACGTCAAGGCGATCCTGGAGGAGGGCGGCGCGAGCTGGGACGACGTGATGATGATGCGCGTCTACCTCACGGACGTGGACCACTTCGCGGAGATGAACGAGATCTACAACACCTACTTCGGCGAGCAGAACCTCAAGGAGGCCCCCGCCGCCCGCACGACGGTCTACGTCGGCCTGCCCAAGGGCCTGCTCATCGAGATCGACGCCCTCGCGGTCCTCGGCTGAGCCTGATCCCCTTGCCGCACCCGCACCACCGCACCACCACGCACGGCACGGCGCCCCGCTCCACAGCGGCGCCGTGCCGCGCTCCGCCCTACCCAGAACCCATGGACGACAACGGAGTTACCCATGCTGCTCGCCGCCAGCCCCCCACCGGTCGAGACGCCACCCCACACCGGTGGACTCCTCCTCCTCATAGACGGGACGGCCGGTCTGCTGACCGTCGCCGTCCTCGGCATCGCGCTCCTCCTCTTCCTGATCATCAAGGTCAGGCTCCAGCCGTTCGTCGCGCTGCTCGCCGTCTCCATAGCCGTCGGCCTGGGCGCCGGCCTCTCCGTCACCGAGCTCTTCGGTACGGTGCAGAAGTCCGCCGCCGTCTCCGTCATCGAGTCCGGCATGGGCGGCATCCTCGGCCATGTGGCGATCATCATCGGCCTCGGTACGATGCTCGGCGCGATCCTCGAAGTCTCCGGCGGAGCCGAGGTGCTGAGCGCCCGCCTGCTGAACCTCTTCGGTGAGAAGCGCGCCCCGCTCGCCATGGGCCTGACCGGTCTGATCTTCGGTATCCCGGTCTTCTTCGACGTCGGCATCTTCGTCCTCGCGCCGATCGTCTACGCGGCAGCCAAGCGCTCCGGCAAGTCGATCCTGCTCTACGCGATGCCGCTCCTCGCGGGCCTGTCCATGACACACGCGTTCCTGCCGCCGCACCCCGGCCCGGTCGCCGCCGCCGGCCTCTTCCACGTCTCGCTGGGCTGGGTCATCCTGATGGGCGCCGTCGTCGGCATCCCGTCGGTCCTGGCCGCCTGGGGCTACGCCGCGTGGATCGGCAAGCGGATCTTCGTCGAGGTCCCGCAGGACATGGTCGAGGCCGCCGAGGAGGCGAAGGCCGCCGTCGTCGCCGAGCAGCGGGCCGCCGGGGTCACCCCGCACGAGGCCCCCGTCGCGCTCTCCACCGTCCTCGCGATCATCGGCACCCCGCTGGTGCTGATCCTCGCCGCGACGTTCTCCTCCATCGCGCTCGACCCCTCGACACCCCGCTCGGTCATCGAGTTCTTCGGCAACCCGTTCGTCGCCCTGACGATCGCGCTGCTGCTCGCCTACTACCTGCTCGGCATCCGGCGCGGCTGGTCCCGCAAGTCCCTGGAGTCCGTGTCGACGTCGTCCCTCAAGCCGGTCGGCAACATCCTGCTCGTAGTGGGCGCGGGCGGCATCTTCGGCGCCGTGCTCAAGGCCAGCGGCATCGCGGACGCGCTCGCCGACACGTTCAACGACGTCGGCCTGCCCGTCATCCTGCTCGCCTGGCTCATCTCGGCGGTCCTGCGCATCGCCCAGGGCTCGGCGACGGTGGCCATCGTCACCACGGCCGGCATCGTGGTCCCGCTCGTCGAGGACCAAGACTTCTCACAGCCGCACCTGGCGCTGATCATCATGGCGATCTCGGCCGGTTCGATCATCGCCTCGCACGTCAACGACGGCGGCTTCTGGATGGTGTCGAAGTACTTCGGCATCTCCGAGCGCGACACCCTGAAGTCCTGGACGGTCCTGGAGACGGTCCTGTCGGTCGCGGGCTTCGTGGTGGCGGCGCTGCTGAGCCTGGTGATCTAGGGGCCTGGTGATCCGGGCCCCTTCGGCACCGGTACGGGCAGGTTCAGGCGGCCGACGCGCAGATGATGCTCCGGCCCTGGTTCACCTGCCAGTACCAGAACTTCTCACCGCGCTCCGACGGGCAGGTCCAGTTCTGGCCCGCCGTCGGAGCCCGGTAGAGCCCGGTGATGCGCAGGATGGACTGACCGGCCTTGGGTACGGTCGACGCGTTGCAGCGCCAGACCACGGTCAGGTCGGCGTTGGTGGCCCCGTTCACGTCCGCGGGGAAGCACTGGCCCACCTGGTACACCCGGTCGAGGCAGAGCGTCCGGTCGACGCCGTCGTCACCGGATCTGCTCCACCAGGTGAATCCCGCTCCCGTATCGCAGGAGCTGGATCCACCCGACCGGGTACTGACACGGTTGACGTGCATATACGCGTTCGAGGCGTTGCAGCTCACCCGGACCGGGCTGCCGGCGCTCATGTCGTCGTGCCCGTCGTTGTACACGTCGAGGCAGTCGCCGGCGTGCACAGCGGCGAACGCCCGGTCGGTGGCATCCGGGGTGGGGGTCGGCGTGGGAGTGGGCGTGGGTGTGGGCGTCGGATCGTCCGCTGTGTCGCTGTCGGAGTCGTAGCTGCTGTCGCTGTGGGAATCGGTGTCGGTGTCCGAGCCGGAGTCGTCCGTGCTGGTGTCGTTGTCGGACGACGCCGATCCGCCGCTGCCGGAACTCGACGAACTGCCTCTGCTGCCACTCTCGTTGCCCGTCGACTCCCAGGGCTGCCAGACCAGCAGCGCGATGACGACGGCCACGGCGGCCAGCCAGCCCAGTGCCGAGGAGTTCCCCGAGGAGCCGGTCCGAGGCGGCGTCGGACGCGTCGTCGTCGGCCCGGGCGGCCCGGTCGGAGCGGTGCTGGGTGAGGTCGTGCGCGCCCGGGCGGCACGGGCCGCCCGGCGGGCGGCCTCCTGCTCGGCCCGCCGGGCCGCCTCGCGCTCGGCCGCTTCCCTTGCGGCCCGCTCCCGCTCGGCCTGCTCCCGCGCCGCCTCCTCGCGCTGGATCCGTTCCCGTTCGGCCCGCCTCCGCGCACGCTCCTGCTCTGCGCGGGCGTGTTCCTGCGCCGCGCGCTCCCGTTCGCGGCGGGCGCGCTCGGCCTCCTCTCGCTGGGCTGCCTGCCGCTCGGCGTCCAGGCGCGCCGCCTCGACACGCTCCCGTTCGGCGCGTTCCTGCTCGGCCTGCTCCGCGCGCTGCCGCTCCGCCAGTTCCGCGAGGGCCGCCATCTCCCGCCGGGTCCGATCGCGGCGGTCACGGTCGCGGGCCGCCCGGGCCTGGCGCTCCGGCGGGTAGATCAGCGTTGGGGGAGGGGGCGGCACCGGGTTCGTGCGCTGGACGAGTGTCGGGGCCGCCGGGTTCACCGTCGGCGGCCTGGGCCGGCTCGTCCGGCTCGTCCGGCCTGTGTGATCCGGGCGATCCGTGCGACCCGTCCTGTTCGTCCGGTGGGCGTTCGCGAGTTCCAGGCCCTGGGTCGCGTACGCGCCGATGAGCGCCGTCCACCGCGGCGGCAGCCACCGGGTGCCGCTGTGGGAGGCCGGCAGATGGGCCTGGGCCGCGCGGAAGCGTGCGAGCAGGTCGGCGGGCTCGGGGCGCCGCTCCGGGTCGACCGACAGACAGGGCCGGATCGTCGCGACGAGCTCCTTCGGCAGCCCGCCGAGGTCGAGTTCGCCACGTTGGACACGGGCCAGCAGCCGCAGGGTGTCGCCGTCGGCGGCGTAGGGCGGCCGCCCGGTGGCGAGCAGGAACAGGGTCGCGCCGAGCGAGTAGACGTCGGACGCGGCGGTGGACTCCTCGCCGCGCGCCTGCTCGGGCGAGGTGAACGCGATCGTGCCGAGCGTGAGCCCGGTCAGCGTGAGGTCGCTGGCGTGCGAGATGCCGAAGTCGATGACCCGGGGGCCGTCCAGCGGCAGCAGCACGTTCTGCGGCTTCACATCGCGGTGGACGATGCCCACCCCGTGCAGTGTGACCAGGGCCTCCGCCGTGCCGGCGGCGATCCACCGTACGGCCGAAGCGGGCAACACCCCGCAGTTGCGCACCAGTTCGGAGAGCGGGGGTGCGGCGATGTAGTCGATGGCCATCCACGGCCGCTCCGCCGCGGGGTCGGCGTCGCGCACCCGCGCCGTGTAGGCGCTGGCGACCCGTTGCGCGACCGCCACCTCGCGCGCGAAGCGCCGCCGGTCGACATCGCTGACGGTGCCCTCGGCCAGCAGCGTCTTCACGGCGACGAGACCCCGCTCGCCCCGATCGCCGCCGCGGGCGAGATAG
>NZ_JAELVH010000375.1 GCF_019399235.1 Streptomyces poriferorum
AACGCAGAAAAGCCCCGTGCCACAAGGGCACGGGGCTTAACTATCAAAAGGAGTTCGGCGGCGTCCTACTCTCCCACAGGGTCCCCCCTGCAGTACCATCGGCGCTGAAAGGCTTAGCTTCCGGGTTCGGAATGTAACCGGGCGTTTCCCTAACGCAATGACCACCGAAACACTATGAAATTAACCAACACCGGATGAAAACACGGCCGTTCGTTATTTCAGAACTAACACAGTGGACGCGAGCAACTGAGGACAAGCCCTCGGCCTATTAGTACCAGTCAGCTCCACCCGTTACCGGGCTTCCACATCTGGCCTATCAACCCAGTCGTCTACTGGGAGCCTTAACCCTTCAAGAGGGTGGGAATACTCATCTCGAAGCAGGCTTCCCGCTTAGATGCTTTCAGCGGTTATCCTTTCCGAACGTAGCCAACCAGCCATGCCCTTGGCAGGACAACTGGCACACCAGAGGTTCGTCCGTCCCGGTCCTCTCGTACTAGGGACAGCCCTTCTCAATATTCCTACGCGCACAGCGGATAGGGACCGAACTGTCTCACGACGTTCTAAACCCAGCTCGCGTACCGCTTTAATGGGCGAACAGCCCAACCCTTGGGACCGACTCCAGCCCCAGGATGCGACGAGCCGACATCGAGGTGCCAAACCATCCCGTCGATATGGACTCTTGGGGAAGATCAGCCTGTTATCCCCGGGGTACCTTTTATCCGTTGAGCGACAGCGCTTCCACAAGCCACTGCCGGATCACTAGTCCCGACTTTCGTCCCTGCTCGACCCGTCGGTCTCACAGTCAAGCTCCCTTGTGCACTTACACTCAACACCTGATTGCCAACCAGGCTGAGGGAACCTTTGGGCGCCTCCGTTACTCTTTAGGAGGCAACCGCCCCAGTTAAACTACCCATCAGACACTGTCCCTGATCCGGATCACGGACCCAGGTTAGACATCCAGCACGACCAGAGTGGTATTTCAACGACGACTCCACAACCACTGGCGTGGCCGCTTCAAAGTCTCCCACCTATCCTACACAAGCCGAACCGAACACCAATATCAAACTATAGTAAAGGTCCCGGGGTCTTTCCGTCCTGCTGCGCGAAACGAGCATCTTTACTCGTAGTGCAATTTCACCGGGCCTATGGTTGAGACAGTCGAGAAGTCGTTACGCCATTCGTGCAGGTCGGAACTTACCCGACAAGGAATTTCGCTACCTTAGGATGGTTATAGTTACCACCGCCGTTTACTGGCGCTTAAGTTCTCAGCTTCGCCGACCCGAAAGTCAGCTAACCGGTCCCCTTAACGTTCCAGCACCGGGCAGGCGTCAGTCCGTATACATCGCCTTACGGCTTCGCACGGACCTGTGTTTTTAGTAAACAGTCGCTTCTCGCTGGTCTCTGCGGCCACCCCCAGCTCAGGAAGCAAGTTCCCTCACCAGTGATGGCCCCCCTTCTCCCGAAGTTACGGGGGCATTTTGCCGAGTTCCTTAACCATAGTTCACCCGAACGCCTCGGTATTCTCTACCTGACCACCTGAGTCGGTTTAGGGTACGGGCCGCCATGAAACTCGCTAGAGGCTTTTCTCGACAGCATAGGATCATCCACTTCACCACAATCGGCTCGGCATCAGGTCTCAGCCTTAATGTGTGACGGATTTACCTACCACACGGCCTACACCCTTACCCCGGGACTACCACCGCCCGGGCTGGACTACCTTCCTGCGTCACCCCATCGCTTACCTAGTACAAGTCTGGTTCGTCGGCTCCACCACTACCCTCAACTCCGAAGAGATCGGGCCGGCTTCACGGACTTAGCATCGCCTGATTCAGTATTGGGCGTTTCAAAGCGGGTACCGGAATATCAACCGGTTGTCCATCGACTACGCCTGTCGGCCTCGCCTTAGGTCCCGACTTACCCTGGGCAGATCAGCTTGACCCAGGAACCCTTAGTCAATCGGCGCACACGTTTCTCACGTGTGTATCGCTACTCATGCCTGCATTCTCACTCGTGAACCGTCCACAACTCGCTTCCGCGGCTGCTTCACCCGGCACACGACGCTCCCCTACCCATCCACACAGGCGTTGGCCCTATATGTGTGAATGACACGACTTCGGCGGTACGCTTGAGCCCCGCTACATTGTCGGCGCGGAATCACTTGACCAGTGAGCTATTACGCACTCTTTCAAGGGTGGCTGCTTCTAAGCCAACCTCCTGGTTGTCTCTGCGACTCCACATCCTTTCCCACTTAGCGTACGCTTAGGGGCCTTAGTCGATGCTCTGGGCTGTTTCCCTCTCGACCATGGAGCTTATCCCCCACAGTCTCACTGCCGTGCTCTCACTTACCGGCATTCGGAGTTTGGCTAAGGTCAGTAACCCGGTAGGGCCCATCGCCTATCCAGTGCTCTACCTCCGGCAAGAAACACACGACGCTGCACCTAAATGCATTTCGGGGAGAACCAGCTATCACGGAGTTTGATTGGCCTTTCACCCCTAACCACAGGTCATCCCCCAGGTTTTCAACCCTGGTGGGTTCGGTCCTCCACGAAGTCTTACCTCCGCTTCAACCTGCCCATGGCTAGATCACTCCGCTTCGGGTCTTGAGCGCGCTACTAAATCGCCCTATTCGGACTCGCTTTCGCTACGGCTTCCCCACACGGGTTAACCTCGCAACACACCGCAAACTCGCAGGCTCATTCTTCAAAAGGCACGCAGTCACGACTGCATGTGCAAGCACATACAGCGACGCTCCCACGGCTTGTAGGCACACGGTTTCAGGTACTATTTCACTCCGCTCCCGCGGTACTTTTCACCATTCCCTCACGGTACTATCCGCTATCGGTCACCAGGGAATATTTAGGCTTAACGGGTGGTCCCGCCAGATTCACACGGGATTTCTCGGGCCCCGTGCTACTTGGGTGTCTCTTAAACGAGCCGTTAATGTTTCAGCTACGGGGGTCTTACCCTCTACGCCGGACCTTTCGCATGTCCTTCGCCTACATCAACGGTTTCTGACTCGTCTCACGGCCGGCAGACCATGAAAAAGAGATCCCACAACCCCGCATGCGCAACCCCTGCCGGGTATCACACGCATACGGTTTGGCCTGATCCAGTTTCGCTCGCCACTACTCCCGGAATCACGGTTGTTTTCTCTTCCTGAGGGTACTGAGATGTTTCACTTCCCCTCGTTCCCTCCACACTGCCTATGTGTTCAGCAGTGGGTGACAGCCCATGACGACTGCCGGGTTTCCCCATTCGGAAACCCCCGGATCAAAGCTTGGTTGACAGCTCCCCGGGGACTATCGTGGCCTCCCACGTCCTTCATCGGTTCCTGGTGCCAAGGCATCCACCGTGCGCCCTTAAAAACTTGGCCACAGATGCTCGCGTCCACTGTGCAGTTCTCAAACAACGACCAGCCACCCATCACCCCACCACCACCGCCGAACATTTGCCGGCGTAGTGGCTCTGGATTCCTTGCGGAATCTAGATGCTCCTTAGAAAGGAGGTGATCCAGCCGCACCTTCCGGTACGGCTACCTTGTTACGACTTCGTCCCAATCGCCAGTCCCACCTTCGACAGCTCCCTCCCACAAGGGGTTGGGCCACCGGCTTCGGGTGTTACCGACTTTCGTGACGTGACGGGCGGTGTGTACAAGGCCCGGGAACGTATTCACCGCAGCAATGCTGATCTGCGATTACTAGCAACTCCGACTTCATGGGGTCGAGTTGCAGACCCCAATCCGAACTGAGACCGGCTTTTTGAGATTCGCTCCGCCTCGCGGCATCGCAGCTCATTGTACCGGCCATTGTAGCACGTGTGCAGCCCAAGACATAAGGGGCATGATGACTTGACGTCGTCCCCACCTTCCTCCGAGTTGACCCCGGCAGTCTCCTGTGAGTCCCCATCACCCCGAAGGGCATGCTGGCAACACAGAACAAGGGTTGCGCTCGTTGCGGGACTTAACCCAACATCTCACGACACGAGCTGACGACAGCCATGCACCACCTGTCACCCGACCACAAGGGGGGCCGTATCTCTACGGCTTTCCGGGCGATGTCAAGCCTTGGTAAGGTTCTTCGCGTTGCGTCGAATTAAGCCACATGCTCCGCTGCTTGTGCGGGCCCCCGTCAATTCCTTTGAGTTTTAGCCTTGCGGCCGTACTCCCCAGGCGGGGAACTTAATGCGTTAGCTGCGGCACCGACGACGTGGAATGTCGCCAACACCTAGTTCCCAACGTTTACGGCGTGGACTACCAGGGTATCTAATCCTGTTCGCTCCCCACGCTTTCGCTCCTCAGCGTCAGTAATGGCCCAGAGATCCGCCTTCGCCACCGGTGTTCCTCCTGATATCTGCGCATTTCACCGCTACACCAGGAATTCCGATCTCCCCTACCACACTCTAGCCTGCCCGTATCGACTGCAGACCCGGGGTTAAGCCCCGGGCTTTCACAACCGACGCAACAAGCCGCCTACGAGCTCTTTACGCCCAATAATTCCGGACAACGCTTGCGCCCTACGTATTACCGCGGCTGCTGGCACGTAGTTAGCCGGCGCTTCTTCTGCAGGTACCGTCACTTTCGCTTCTTCCCTGCTGAAAGAGGTTTACAACCCGAAGGCCGTCATCCCTCACGCGGCGTCGCTGCATCAGGCTTTCGCCCATTGTGCAATATTCCCCACTGCTGCCTCCCGTAGGAGTCTGGGCCGTGTCTCAGTCCCAGTGTGGCCGGTCGCCCTCTCAGGCCGGCTACCCGTCGTCGCCTTGGTAGGCCATTACCCCACCAACTAGCTGATAGGCCGCGGGCTCATCCTTCACCGCCGGAGCTTTTAACCTTCCCCCATGAGAGAGAAAGTATTATCCGGTATTAGACCCCGTTTCCAGGGCTTGTCCCAGAGTGAAGGGCAGATTGCCCACGTGTTACTCACCCGTTCGCCACTAATCCACCCCGAAAGGCTTCATCGTTCGACTTGCATGTGTTAAGCACGCCGCCAGCGTTCGTCCTGAGCCAGGATCAAACTCTCCGTGAATGTTTTCCCGTAATCGGGTAGACACCACGAGAGCGGAACGACCGAGTCGGAATAGGACCGGTCGTTCACTATGTCCTCGCTGTGTGCATTGCCTACCAGGCCGGTAAAGGCCTGTTAGGACTTTCAAAGGAACCTCGAACCTGCCGAAGCAGGTCGGGGTATCAACATATCTGGCGTTGACTTTTGGCACGCTGTTGAGTTCTCAAGGAACGGACGCTTCCTTTGTACTCACCCTCAGAACATTTTCTGGGGCTTTCCTCCGGGCGCTTCCCTTCGGTCTTGCGTTTCCGACTCTATCAGACTCTTTCGCGTCCGATTCCCGGTCGAAACGGGTTTCACATTTCCCGCCTTTGAGGAATTCACTTTCGCGTTTCCCTTTCCGGCGAGCCAGACACTATCAGGCCTTTCCGCACCCGTTGACCGGCCCCCCGCAAGCATGCGGCTGCCCGATATCGGGTTAGGGTTTGGGCTTGATAGTCGCCGCCGACCCCCGACTCAATGTCGCGTTGGGGCCAGGCAGGAGTACGACAGTACAGGCCGCCGGGAGTCGAGGCAAATCGTTGCCGGTACACACCTAGGTCCTCGAACCACCAGGACTCGGGCGGAACCGGGACTTCTTATGACTTACGCTGCTGAGCAGTACGCCGTCCTCCGACCAGCCGCGGCGGCGCCATTGAAGCTCCACTCTGGGAGGCTCCCCATGACCACTGTGACGTCCCCTCTTGCCGGACGTGCCATCGGGCTCGCTGCGGTACCCGACCCGGTCTTCTCCGGTGCGATGGTGGGCCCCGGCACCGCCATCGACCCCCTGCGCGAGCCGTCCGAGGCCGTCTCGCCCGTCGACGGGATCGTCGTCTCCCTTCACCCGCACGCCTTCGTGGTCGTGGACAGCGAGGGCCACGGGGTGCTGACCCACCTCGGCATCGACACGGTCCAGCTCAACGGCGAGGGCTTCGAGCTGCTCGTGAACAAGGGCGACACCGTCACGCGGGGCCAGGGCATCGTCCGGTGGGACCCGGTGGCCGTCGAGGCTGCCGGCAAGTCGCCGGTGTGCCCCGTCGTGGCACTGGAGGCGACTGCCGATTCGCTGTCCGACGTCATCGAGGACGGCGACGTGAAGGTCGGCGACACACTGTTCGGCTGGCAGTAACGCGTTCGGCGCAGTGACAGCCGACTGGATATCCACCGCGGGGGCTTCGGCCGCCGCACAACCGGAGACGGGTGCAATGCAGACAACGCTGCGAGGCGTAGGCGTGAGCCACGGTGTGGCGATCGGCGAGGTACGGCACATGGGCACAGCAGTGCTCGAACCGCCGGCCAAGCAGATTCCGGCCGAGGAGGCCGAGCGCGAGCAGGGGCGGGCGCGGCAGGCCGTGGAGGCAGTGGCGGCCGACCTCATCGCGCGCGGCAACCTGGCCGGGGGCGAGGCCCAGCACGTGCTGGAGGCCCAGGCCATGATGGCCCAGGACCCCGAACTCATGGCCGATGTGGACCGGCGTATCGCTGTCGGCAGTACCGCCGAACGCGGTGTGTACGACGCGTTCGCCTCGTACCGCGCGCTGCTCGCCGGTGCCGGTGAGTATCTGGCCGGCCGTGTCGCCGACCTCGACGACGTACGCAACCGCATCGTCGCCCGCCTGCTCGGCGTGCCCATGCCGGGCGTGCCGGACAGCGACGAGCCGTACGTACTGATCGCGCGTGATCTGGCTCCCGCCGACACGGCGCTGCTCGACCCCACTCTGGTGCTCGGCTTCGTCACCGAGGAGGGCGGGCCGACCAGCCACAGCGCGATTCTGGCGCGGGCGCTCGGTGTGCCCGCCGTCGTGGCGCTCCCCGGCGCCGGCGAACTGGCCGAGGGCACGGTGATCGCCGTGGACGGCAGCACCGGCGAGATCTTCGTCGAGCCGAGTGCCGAGAAGCGGGCGGAGCTGGAGAGTTCGGCCGCCGCACGCAAGGCGGCGCTTTCGGCGTCGACCGGTCCCGGCGCGACCTCCGACGGGCACAAGGTGCCGCTGCTCGCCAATGTCGGCGGGCCCGGTGATGTGCCGGCGGCACTCGAGGCGGGCGCCGAGGGTGTCGGTCTCTTCCGTACTGAGTTCCTCTTCCTGGACGACAGCAAGCAGGCGCCGTCCGAGGAGAAGCAGATCATCGCGTACCGCGCGGTGCTGGAGGCCTTCCCCGAGGGCCGCGTCGTGGTGCGGGTGCTGGATGCCGGGGCGGACAAGCCCCTGGACTTCCTGACTCCGGCCGACGAGCCGAATCCTGCACTCGGCGTGCGTGGGCTGCGCAGCCTGCTGGATCACCCGGACGTGCTGCGGACGCAGCTGACCGCTCTGTCGAAGGCGGCCGAGGGGCTTCCTGTCTACCTCGAGGTCATGGCTCCCATGGTCGCGGACCGTGCGGATGCCAAGGCCTTCGCCGACGCGTGCCGCGCGGCCGGGCTGCAGGCGAAGTTCGGCGCGATGGTCGAGATCCCGTCGGCCGCGCTGCGGGCGCGCTCGGTGCTGCAGGAGGTCGAGTTCCTGTCGCTGGGCACCAACGACCTGGCGCAGTACACCTTCGCCGCCGACCGTCAGGTGGGTGCGGTCTCCCGCCTCCAGGACCCGTGGCAGCCCGCGCTGCTGGATCTGGTCGCGATGTCGGCCGATGCCGCCAAGGCCGAGGGCAAGAGCTGCGGTGTCTGTGGTGAGGCCGCCTCGGATCCGCTGCTCGCCTGTGTGCTGACCGGTCTGGGTGTGACGTCGCTGTCGATGGGTGCCGCGTCCATTCCCTATGTACGCAGCACGCTGGCGAAGTACACGCTCGCCCAGTGCGAGCGGGCCGCGTCGGCCGCGCGTGCGGCGGACTCCGCCGAGGAAGCGCGCGTTGCCGCGCAGGCGGTGCTGTCGGGCGAGTAGGACGCGCACAGGGCCCCGTGCCGCGTGAGGTGTGAGAAGGGGCTTCCCGCCGGTGGCGGGGAGCCCCTTCCGGCTGTCAGTGGTGCGCCTCCGGTTCGTCGGCACCGATGTCGAAGCCCGCGCAGTACTCCACACCGGATTCGGGCGAGACGGGGTCACCGGTGTCGGCGTCGGTGCAGTAGGCGCTGAACACCTCCCCCGCGGTGAGCGGGACGAGGCTGCCTCCGGTGAGGCGCCAGCCGTGGACCCGGTCCGCGGCCCCCGGGGCGCTGGTCCGCAGGACGACTCCCCCATGGCTGCCGCGGGCGATGCCGACGGCCAGCACGGTCACGAACTCGGCGCCTTCCGCCGAGTCGAGGTGTGCGGGGCCCGTGGTGTCGCGCTCGGTGTGCAGGGCGGCGAGCAGTTGTTCGTTCTCCGTGGGAGTGCTGCAGACCAGGTGGTGGGTGCCGGGGCCTGCCGCTTCCAGGGTGCGCAGCAGGAGGTGGGACGCGCGGTCGAAGGCGGCGCGGCCGATGTCCTGTCCGCAGTCCGCGCAGTCCCCGAGTCCGGACAGGAGCATCGTGGCGTACTCCCATGTGGACTGCCGGACCGCCCGGGCGACGAGGAGCGGGATCAGGGTGTCGATGGGCTGTCCGGTGTAGGCGACGGTGGCGCCGCAGGCCGCGATCTCCGCCGTGAACCGGCTGCGGCCGGCCGGGGTGTCGGGTGCGATTCCCGCCTCGGCGCAGAACTCCGCGTACTCCTCCGGGTCGAAGAGGGCGACCGTCGTGTGCATGCCCTGCGCGGCGAGCGTCCGGAGCAGGCCCTCCACCTGCCGCAGGTAGACGGTGTGGTCGTCGAAGGTGAAGGTGCGGTAGCGCCGCATCGCCGCGAAGTCCTGCTCATCGGTCAGGAGGCCGATGGTGGTCGGTGCTTCGCGGCGCAGCGTGCGTCGCATCGTGGTGCCGGTCCGGCCGCGGACGGTGGCCCGGTTGTTCCTGGTCTGCGCCATGATTCCCCCTGTGCGCTGTCGAACATTGCTCACTCAGCGTAATCACGGGCACTGACAGTGGCCTCGGTCAGCGGCGCCTGCGGGCCAGCTCCTCGTAGAAGTGGAGGAGTTCCAGGTTGTCGATCGAGCCGGGGTTGACCGCCTTGGCCAGGGCGGTTCCCTGGAGGAGTCGTTTGACCGGAACCTCGATGCGCTTGCCGGTGAGGGTGTGCGGGATGCCGGGGACCTCGATGACCTCGTCCGGGACGTGGCGCGGGGAGAGGTTCTCGCGGATGGTGCGCTTGATGCTGTCGCGGAGGTCGTCGTCGAGTGCGGCGCCTTCGGCGAGGTGGACGAACAGTGGCATCCAGTAGCCGCCGTCGGGCTCCTCCAGTCCGATGACGAGGGACTCGCGGATCTCGGGGAGGCGCTCGACGGCTTCGTAGATGTCCGCGGATCCCATGCGGACGCCCTGCCGGTTGAGGGTGGAGTCGGAGCGGCCGTGGATGACGACGGATCCGCGGTCGGTGATCGTGATCCAGTCCCCGTGCCGCCAGGTGCCCGGGTACGTCTCGAAGTAGCTCTCCCGGTAGCGGCTGCCGTCGGGGTCGTTCCAGAAGCGGATCGGCATGGACGGCATCGACTTCGTGACGACGAGTTCGCCGACCTCTCCGGTCAGGGGCTCGCCCGCGGGGTCCCAGGACTGGAGGTCCGTGCCGAGACAGGCGGCCTGGAGCTCGCCGATGTGGACCGGGAGTGTGGGGACCGCTCCGGCGAAGCAGCTGCAGACGTCGGTGCCGCCGCTGACGGAGGCGATCCACAGGTCGTCGGCCACCTCGTCGTGGAGCCAGCGGAATCCGTCGGGCGGGAGCGGGGAGCCGGTGGTGGCGACGCACTGGATGCGGGAGAGGTCGAAGTCCCGTCCCGGGTGGATGCCGGCCTTGCGGCAGGCCATGACGTACGCCGCGGAGGTGCCGAAGAGGGTGGCGCCAGTCTGTTCGGCGACGCGCCACTGGGCACTGACGTCCGGGTAGCCGGGGCTTCCGTCGTACAGGACGAGGGTGGTGCCGGTGAGGAGGCCGGAGACGAGGAAGTTCCACATCATCCAGCCGGTGGAGGTGTACCAGAAGAAGCGGTCCTCCGGGCCGAGGTCGCAGTGCAGGCCGATCTGCTTGAAGTGTTCGAGCAGGATGCCGCCCTGGGACTGGACGATGGCCTTGGGGAGGCCGGTGGTGCCGGACGAGTAGAGGACCCACAGCGGGTGGCCGAAGGGGACCTGTTCGAAGACCGGCTCGGTGTCCGCGGCGGTGAGGGCGGACCAGTCGAGGGCGCCTTCGGGTGCGTCGGTGCCGAGCAGCGGGATGTGGACGACGGCGCGCAGGGTGGGCAGTTCCCGGCGCAGCTCCGCGACCGTGTCGGCCCGGTGGTGTTCCTTGCCGCCGTAGCGGTAGCCGTCGACGGTGAACAGGACGACGGGTTCTACCTGCTGGAAGCGGTCGAGGACGCTGCGGGCGCCGAAGTCGGGGGCGCAGGAGGTCCAGACGCCGCCGACGGCCGCGGTGGCGAGGAAGGCGACGACCGCCTGTGGGATGTTGGGGAGGTAGCCGCTGACCCGGTCGCCCGGGGTGACGCCGAGGGCGCGGAGTTCGGCGGCGAGCGAGCCGACCTGGCGGCGCAGCGAGGACCAGGAGACGGGGACCTGGGTGTGGGTCTCGTCGACGTGGAGCAGGGCGGGGGCGTCCGCTCGGAGGGGGTCCTCGGCGGTGCGCAGCGCGTGCTCCGCGTAGTTGAGGGTGGCTCCGGGGAACCACTCGGCGCCGGGCATGGCGCGGTCGCCGATGACGGTCTCGTACGGGGTGGAGAACCGGACGTCGAACCATTCGGCGACGGCCGTCCAGAAGGTGTCGAGTTCGTCGACGGACCAGCGGTGCAGGCTCGCGTAGCCGCCCTCGGCGGGTGCGCCGTGGTGCTCGGCCGCCCAGCTCTGGAAGCGGGTGACGGCCGCGGCCGCGATGCGGTCCGGGCCGGGCTGCCACAGGGGGGCTTCGTCGGCTGCTGAGGTCATGGATCGGCTCCCTGGCTGTGCGGGTACGCGGTGTGTGCGTGTGTCGCGCGCACGGGCTGGGGTGTGCGCGTGAGGCGGCTCCACGGACGATGCCATGTGATCGTCTTTCGCACCAGGGTTGCCCGGCCATGGTCGCGCCGCCCGGTATGTGGTGCGGCCACACCACTTCCCGGCCGTCCGCCGCCGGCCGCGGGTGAACGGAAGTTGAACAGAACCCGTTCCCGGATCAGCGGGTGGCAGGGTGAGCCGCATGGACGGTCGTGACCTGGTGCGCTCGGTGAAGCTGGTCGGTTCGAAGCAGGGGCTGCGTACGGTGCGCTCGGCGTGGCGGCGGGCGCGGGCGGATGCGCGGGCGTTGCCTGCGCGCGGCCCGGAACGGGCGCGGGTGCCGGGGGCCGTGGTGGGGGC
>NZ_JAELVH010000376.1 GCF_019399235.1 Streptomyces poriferorum
CATCTATGTGCACAACACCCGGCCGAGCTGGACGCCCGGTGCCGCAGGGGTGCTGGACATGGCGAGCGCGAAGGTGGCCGCGGGGGCGGTGGTGGTGGTCATCGGGAGTTCCTCACCCTCGGGTCGAGGAGGCCGTAGGACAGGTCCACGAGCAGGTTCACCACGACGAACGTGGCGGCGAACAGCAGCACGGTGCCCTGTACCAGGGGGAAGTCGCGGTTGGCGATGGCCTGCACGGTCAGCTGACCGACACCCGGCCAGGAGAAGACCTGCTCGGTGAGGATCGCGCCGCCGAGCAGGCTGCCGACCTCCAGACCGACGACCGTCACCACGGGCAGCGAGGCGTTGCGCAGCCCGTGCCGCAGCACCGTGCGCACCGGGCCGAGGCCGCGGGCACGGGCCGTACGGATGTGGTCGGAGCCGAGCACGTCGATCAGCGAGGAGCGCAGCAGCCGCGCGACGACGGCGACCGAGTAGACGGCCAGCGTGACCGACGGCAGGACCAGATGCGCGAACGTGCCGTATCCGGAGGCGGGGAGCGCGTGCAGACCGACGGCGAACACGAGGATGAGCAGGATGCCCACCCAGAACGCGGGTGTCGACTGGCCGATCAGGACGGCCGTGATGACACCGCGGTCCGCGGCTTTGCCGCGGCGCATCGCCGCGATCGTGCCGGCGGGCAGCGCGATCACCAGCGTCACCACGAGGGCGCCGGCCGCGAGCAGCAGGGTGGCCGGGATGCGGTCGGCGAGGACCGAGCGGACCGGCTGGTTGTAGAAGAGGGAGTTGCCGAAGTCGAAGCGCGGCAGGCCCCACAGATAGTCCAGGTACTGCGTGACGAGCGGCCGGTCCAGGCCCAGGCTGTGCCGGAGCACGTTCTCCTGCTGGGCCGTGGCGTCGGGCGGCAGCATCACCTTCACCGGGTCGCCGGACAGGCGGACCAGGAAGAACGCGACGGTCGCGGTGCACAGCAGCACCAGCAGCGCGGTGCCGAGCCGGGCGGCGGCGGGCCGCAGCACGGTCCACGCGCGGCCGGGTCCGGCGACCCGTGCGCCGGGCGCGGTCAGGGTCTGGCTCATC
Source organism: Streptomyces poriferorum (assembly GCF_019399235.1). GTDB lineage: Bacteria > Actinomycetota > Actinomycetes > Streptomycetales > Streptomycetaceae > Streptomyces > Streptomyces poriferorum. Next base: position 1,081 of record NZ_JAELVH010000376.1, read on the forward strand.
ACACGGCCACCTTCGCGCTCGCCATGTCCAGCACCCCTGCGGCACCGGGCGTCCAGCTCGGCCGGGTGTTGTGCACATAGATGTTGTCGATCTGGTACAGGGGCACGAACGGCGCCTCGTCCTTGATCAGTTGCTGGAGTTCGGAGAAGGCGCGGCGGCGCACGGCCGGATCCACGGACAGCTCCTCGCGGTCCACGAGCCGGTCGGCGCGCTTGTCGTGCCAGCGGCTCTGCCGCCGGTCACTGCGCACGTTCGACTGGAGCATGCTCTCGCCGTCCATGGTCCAGACGGTGGACGCGGCCAGGTACATCGGGCCGAGGGCACCGTGGTTGGAAGAGGTCAGGCGCTGGGAGTACGTGCCCGGGTCGAGCAGGTTCACCTTGGCGCGGATACCGGCGCGGGCCAGCAGGCCCGAGATCGCCTCGGCGACGTTCGCGTCCAGATTGGAGGCGGTGATCGAGGTACTGATGCCGTCGGGATGTCCGGCCCCGGCGAGCAGCGCACGGGCCTTCGCGAGCGAACGAGAGTAAGGCTTCACGGACTTGTCGAAGCCGAACGCGCCACGCGGGATCATCGCCGGGACCTCGGTGGCGTTGCCGCCGAGCACCGCCTTGATGAGCAGGGGTACGTCGACGGCGTGGTTGAGTGCCTGCCGCACGCGCCGGTCGCGCAACGGCCCCTCGGTCAGGGTGTCGAGGGACAGGTACGAGGTGCGGATTCCGGTGTGATGGCCGATCCGCACGCCCGGGTATCCGGCCAGTTGCTGGGCGGCGTCCGGCGTCATGCCCGCCACGATGTCGACGCCGCCGCTCTGCAGGGCGGCCAGCGCGGACGACGAGTTGGGGGCGGGGACGAAGACGAGCTCGTCGACGTGCGGGCGGCCCTGCCAGTGGTGGTCGTAGGCGGCGAGGCGCAGTTCGTGGTCGCGCTGCCAGCGGCGGAAGGTGAACGGGCCGGTACCCACCGGGTGTGCGGCGAAGCCCTCGTCACCGACCTTCGCCAGGTAGCGCGGGGGTACGACGACGCCGCCGAACAGGGAGAGTTTGGCGGGCAGGATCGGATCGTGCACCGAGGTGTGCACGTCCACCGTGTACCGGCCGGACACGGTGACGCGCTCGACGTAACGCAGCTCCACGATGGGCGACTTGGTGGCAGGGTCGAGCAGCCGCTCGATGCTGAACCGGACCGCCTCGGCGTCGCACGGCTCGCCGTTGTGGAAGGTGACCCCGCGCCGCAGCTCGAACCGCCACACCTTCGGCCCGACGGCCTTCCAGGACACGGCGATCCGTGGCTGGAGGGAGTTGTCGCGGCCCCGCGTGGTGAGCGTGTCGAACATGTTGATCAGGGCGTTCATCGACGTCATGTCGCCCTGTTTGTGCGGGTCCATCGTCTTGGGGTCCCCGGTCTGGGAGACCCGCAGCACGTTGCCGGCGGAGGCCGCGGACGGCGCTCCGCATCCGGTCAGCAGGGCCGGGGCGACGAGGGCGGGCACCGCGAGACCGCCCAGGCGCAACGCCGAACGGCGGGAGTACCCGACGCGCGGGCCGCCTCCCCCTTCACATATTCGTTCCATTGGACAACACGCTCGTTCCGGTGAATGGAATGCAGTTCGGGTAAGGTAGGCCACATGGGGAAACCGGTCAACAGTCGTCCGCAGCAGCAGGCTCCCGCCGCCGCGTCAGCCGCCGTGTCCGAAGGCCCGGGTGCGGACGCCGCTCCGCCCGCGCCCGGGCCGGTCGACAAAGCGATGGAAGTGCTGGCGGCCCTCGCCGCCCCGGGCGCGCCGCACCGTCTCGCGGACCTCGCCCGCCGGACGGGGCTCGCCAAACCGACCGTGCACCGCCTGCTGCGCGCCCTCGCCGCGTCGGGTTACGCCGAAGCGGCCACCGGCGGCAGCTACCGGCCGGGGCCCAGGCTCCTCGGGCTCGCGGCCGGCGCGCTCGCCGACGACCCCGTGCTGCGCCGGGTCGGCCCGGTGCTGGACGAACTCCGTGTACGCACGGGCCTGTTCGCCTCCTACGCGGTGCGTGACGACCGCACCGTCATCCACCTCGACGTGCGCGCGCCCGCGCAAGGACTCGGGCTCGACCTGAGCCCCGGCTCCCGCGAACACGTGACCGCGGGAGCGGCGGGCCTCGCCCTGCTGGCCGCTCTGCCGGCCGAGGAGCGCGCGCTCCTGTCGGCCGGCCCCGACGGCGCATCCGCCGATGACACGACCCGCGAGGCCCTGGCCGCGGCAGCCCGTGACGGCTACGCCTTCGACGGCAGCGACGCCTGGCTCGACCGGCGCGCGCTCGCCGCCCCGGTGCGCGACGCGACTGGCCACGCGGTCGGCGCCCTGGTACTGACCGGACTCGCCTTCACGCTCGACGAAGCGACCGCGCGGCTGTACGGCCCGATGGTGGCCTCCGCCGCCGCCGCGGTGTCGACGAGCCTGGCCGCACAGCCCGGCGTACGACTGGGACTGGTCCCGGCCCGTCCCGCGGGCGGCGACACGGGCGCCAGGACGTCTGTCAACGGACTCGAAGAGGCGGGGGAGGCACGGTGAGCGCCGCCGGCGCACCGCAGGCCGCCGACCGCCGCGGGATCCTGGACGACGGCCGGGCGCGGGGGCTCTACTCGGGCGCCGCCTGGTCGCTGGGCGACGCCTCCGGCCCGTACGACCGCGGCTGGACCGGCACCCGCGCGCTCGACGGACCGGCTCTGGACGGCCAGGACCTCTGGGACCTCGCATCGGTGACCAAGCCGATCGTCGGCCTGGTCGTCATGGCCCTGGTCGACCGGGGCGTCCTCCGCCTCGACGACACCGTCGGACACCACCTCGCGCGCTACTCCGACAGCCCGCACGCCGCCCGTACGGTCGCCCAACTCCTCGACCACACCTCCGGACTGCCGGGCGGTGTCCCGCTCTACCGGGACCACCCCACCCGCGAGTCGCTGCTCACGGCGCTCGGTCCGCTGCCGCGCACCGCCGAGCCCGGAACCCATGTCACGTACTCCTCGCAGGGCTTCATCCTGCTCGGCCTCATCGCCGAACAGGCCACGGGCCAGGGCCTGGACGACCTGATGAACGACCTCGTCAGCGCGCCCCTCGGCCTGACCGACACCGGTTTCCGGCCGGGGCCCGCGGGCCGCGCCCGCGCGGTGGCCACCGAAGCCTGCCCCTGGCGCGGCCGGACCGTCGTCGGAGAGGTGCACGACGAGAACGCGGTGGTACTCGGCGGCGTCGCCGGGCACGCGGGCCTCTTCGCCACCCTCGCGGACCTGGAACGGCTCGCGTGCTGTCTGCTCGGTGGCGGGCGGCCGCTTCTGCGGCCGGACACCCTCACCGTCATGACCGCCCCGCGCACGGACCATCTCAACCTGCGCCGCTCACTGGCCTGGCAGGGTCAGGACCCGGTCGGCTCGCCGGTGGGGGACGGCTTCGGCCAGGCGTCGTACGGGCACACGGGCTTCACCGGCACGAGCCTGTGGATCGACCCGGAGGCCGGCCGCTACGCCATCCTGCTCACGAACCGCGTGCATCCCAGCCGCGAGGAACGCGGATTCGCGGAGCTGCGGCGGGACTTCCACACGATCGGGGCCTGAGCGGCCCGGCGGGCGATTTCGTATGCCGAGACGCTCGCTGTGATGCGCGACACTGTCCGGGGGCCGCGGACCCGGCATGCGTGATCATGACGTGAATGAAGACTCAATTCCTCGGCATCGCCGATCTGACCCAAGTTCCCGCGGTGGCAGTCGTGGTTGACGTCATGCGCGCGTACACCGTGGCCGCCTGGGCCTTCGCCCGAGGGGCGGAGAAGATCGTTCTCGCCGGGTCGCTGGACGAAGCCCTGGCGCTCAAGGCGCGAAACCCGGACTGGATCGCGCTCAAGGACGGCCCGCCCGCGCCGGGGTTCGACGCGGTCAACTCGCCGGGTCTGCTGCGGTCCGTCGACCTCGGTGGACGGACCGTGGTGCAGAAGACCACGGCCGGGACGGTCGGCGCACTCGCGGTGAAGGAAGCCCAGTTGGTGCTGTGCGCGGGCTTCGTCGTGGCGGAGGCGACGGCGCAGCTCCTGCGGGCGCGCGGGAGTGACAGTGTCACGTTCGTCGTCACCGGTGAGGACGGACAGGCCGACGAGGACCTCGCGTGCGCGCAGTACATCGCCGGACGGGCCGACGGGACCGCGACGGACGCCGGCGAGTTCCTCCGCCGCGGCGCCGCGTCACGCGCCGCCACCGAGCTGACGGAGGGGGTGCGTCAAGGCGTTCACCCCGATGACGTCGAACTCTGCCTGGAACTGGACCGGTTCCCCTTCGCCATGGTGGCGACCTCCGAAGGCTCGCTCATGGTTCTGCGTCCACACGCCATGCCCCCGCTGACCGGGGAGGACCCGGCCTGACGACCGACGCGCGTGCGCCGGGCATCCGTGGGGTCAGAGCCGGCTGAGGAAGTCGGCCTTCTTCGCCTCGAAATCAGCGGCGGTGATGACACCCGCGTCGCGGAGTTCGCCCAGCTGCCGCAGGAGGTCATGAACCTCCTGCGGCAGCTGGGC
>NZ_JAELVH010000377.1 GCF_019399235.1 Streptomyces poriferorum
GGGGCCGAACGCTGCCAGGGCAGCAGGTAGTCGGGCTGTTGCGGGGGCGGACAGGCCGGGCGGTGCCGCGGCCGGGCGGGCCGGGGCGGCGGGCGCCCGTGGCCGGGGAAGTGCGGAGGTTCGTACGACATGGCGGTGCCGCTCCTTGCATGGCTCGGGCCCGGGGACGGACTGCAAGGCGGAAGCGCGCGGTGCGCTGTAGGAGCGCGAACGTTACTCGTGGGTAGGCCCGGTGGGGAGTGGATGCGCCGAACTACCCTCGGTAACCCGTCAGTTGTCCAGTCCTCCGGCGGTCGGCGAACGCGCCCGGCCGGTGCCCGCCGTCAGCACGGTCCGGCGTGTCCCGCCGCCTGCCTCTGCAGCGCCCGCACCAGCGCCGTGACCTCCGCACGGGCGCGGCGGTGGCCGCTCGTGGCCACGCCGATGTGCCGGGCCGGGGCCGGCGGCCTGACCGGGACGGTGCACAGGCCCGGCACCTGCGGTGTCAGCGCGATGGACGGGATCAGCGAGACGCCCATGCGCGCGGCGACGAGCGAGCGGGCGAAGAAGTAGTCCGTCGTCGTGCCGCGCACCTCGGGGTCGAAGCCCGCCCGCTCGGCGTAACGCCGCAGGTACGCCTCGGTCTTGAGGCAGCCGAGCACCCACGGTTCGCCCGCCAGCTCCGCCAGGTCGAGCGCCTCGTGGCCGGCCAGGCGATGCGTCTCGGGCAGGACGACGTGCAGCGGGTCGTCCATGAGCGCGGTCCACTCCGGGGCGGGGCTGCCGCCGCCGCCCGTCCGGCCGGGGAGCGGGCCGTCGAAGTGGTAGGCGAGCGCGAGGTCCACGGCACCCTGGCGGACCAGGGGCAGACTGTCCTCGGGCTCGTACTCCCGGACGTGCAGGACGGTGCCGGGATGGGCAGCCGTGAGCTCGGCGAGGGCGCCGGGGAGCAGCAGCCTGCCCCCGCTGGTGAACGTCGCGACGGTGAGCTGGACCCGGCCCGTCCCCAGCTCGGTCACCTCGCGCCGCGCGTGCTCGATCTCGGCGGCCACCGACTCGGCCGCACCGACCATGATCCGGCCCGCCGGGGTGAGGCTGACCCCCCGCGTGCTGCGCGTGACGACCTGGGAGCCGAGGCCGCGCTCCAGGGCGGCCACATGTTGCGAGACGGCCGAAGGGGTCAGACGCAGGGCCGCGGCAGCCCGGTTGAAACTGCCGTGCTCCGCCACCGCCCGCAGGACGCGGAGTCGCTGCACATCGATCAACAGTTTCCCTTACGACGCATCCAGTAAGCCGGTACTTCTGCTGATGACGGTACGTCTCCAGGATGGGGGCATGCAAAGGATCTGCGTCATCGGCGGTAGCCGGTACTTCGGAAAGCTCCTGGTCCAGCGGCTGTTGGCGGCCGGGCACCAGGTCACGGTCATCAACCGCGGCTCGACCCCGCCGCCCCCGGGCGCCGAGCACCTCGTCGTCGACCGCGACGACGAGGCCGCCCTCGTCGCCGCGCTCGGGCCGCGCTCGTTCGACGTGGTAGTCGACCAGGTCTGCTACACACCGGTGCAGGCAGAGACCGCCGTCCGCGCCTTCTCCGGACGCACCCGGCGCTACGTCATGACGTCCACCATCGAGGTCTACGACCCGGCGACCGCCGCCCTGCCGGACGCCGCGCAGCACACCCCCGTGCCGGAGGAGCGCGTCGACCCGGCCGCCTGGCCGGTACGGACGGACCTGCCCTGGCACGACGCGGCCTACCGCGAGGCCCGCTACGCCGAGGGCAAGCGGCAGGCCGAGGCCGTCTTCACCCGCGACGGCCGGTTCGCGTTCGCCTCCGTGCGCAGCGCCCACGTGCTGGGCGGCGGCGCCCGGGAGTTCACCGGCCGGCTCGCGTACTACACCGACCGTCTCGTCCGGGGGGCGGAGATCGCCGTGCACGCGCGGGAGCTGCCCACGGTCTTCATCCACTACGAGGAGCTGGCGGACGTGCTCCTGTGGGCGGCGACGGCCACCGCGTTCACCGGCCCGCTGAACGCCTGCTCCGACGGTCTGCTCGACGTGCGCGACCTCGCTTCCGCCCTTGCCGTGGAGACGGGCCGGGAGCCCGTGTACCGGACCGTGGCCGCGGGCGAGCCGGCCGGTCCGTTCTCCTTCGACCGGTACTACGCCATGAGCAACACCCGGGCCGGGGAACTGGGTTTCGTCTTCTCACGCACCGCCGAGTGGCTGCGCGGCGCCGCCGCCGAATCCATCACCGCGTCCACCGTCCCCGCTGCCTGAGGAGCACCCGCCATGCGACAGCGCACCATCGGCAAGATCACGGTCGGCGCCATCGGGCTGGGCGCCATGCCGCTCTCCATCGAGGGGCGCCCGGACGAGCGGCGGGCCGTCGCCACCGTCCACGCCGCCCTCGACGCGGGCATCACGCTCATCGACACCGCCGACAGCTACCACTGGCACGCCGGCGAGAGGGGCCACAACGAACTCCTCCTCGCCCGCGCGCTGCGGAGTTACGGCGGCGACACCTCCGGCGTCCTGGTCGCCACCAAGGGCGGGCGCGGGCGGCCCGGCGACGGCAGCTGGACGGTCACCGGCACTCCCGGACACCTCAAGCGCGCCGCCGAGGCATCCGCCGGGCGCCTGGGCGTCGAGGCGATCGGCCTCTACCAGCTGCACAAGCCCGACCCGGCCGTGCCCTGGGCGGAGTCCGTCGGCGCGCTGCGCGATCTGCTCGACGCCGGCACGATCCGGGCCGCCGGGATCTCCAACGTGACCAGCGCCCAGATCCGGGAGGCGCACGCGATCCTCGGCGCCGGACTGGTCTCCGTACAGAACCGGTACTCGCCCGCCGTGCGCACCGGCGAGCCGGAGCTCCGGCTGAGCGAGAGTCTGGGCCTCGCCTTCCTGCCCTGGAGCCCGCTGGGAGGTGTCTCCCGCAGCGCACTCGACGGCCCGCCCGGACCGGCCGGTGCGGGCACCGTCTTCCACCGCATCGCGGCCGAGCGGGGAGTCAGCCCCCAAAGAATCGCCCTGGCCTGGCTGTTGGCCCGCTCCCCGGCGGTCGTCCCGGTGCCGGGGGCCAGCCGGCCGACGTCGGTCCAGGACTCGGCCCGGGCCGCGGAGACCGAGCTCAGTGAGGCGGAGCTGGCGCGGCTCGAAGCCGCACCCGAGTAGCGCAACACCTCATCGGGCGGCCGGCGGGCGCACCAGCCCGTGGCGCCGGGCCCAGGCGTCGATCGCCGCGGCCAGCTCCTTTGGGCGGTCCTCCGGGGAGTGGTGGCCGGCCACGCCGTACCGGGAGACCTCCAGGCCCGCGATGTTCTCCTCGCACCAGGCCACGGCACCCCGGTCGGTCATCGCGCCCGGGCCCGGCTCGAACGCGGCCAGCAGCTTGGGGACTTCGGGGCTGGCGGCCAGCCAGGCGTCGTAGCGCTCGATGCGCGCCACGACGTCCGCGGGCTCGCCGTCCAGCGGCATCATGCGCGTCCAGGCCAGCACCGGGCGACGGCTGTCCGGGGTCGGGAAGGGGCGCCGGTAGACGTCGAGATCGGCGGGGGCGAGCGGGGTGGCGAGCGTGTCCGGGAGCCCCTTGATGAACAGGGAATGCTCCAGGATCATGCTCTCGCCCACCCCGGGCGTGCGCAGCAGGGTAAACAACTCCCGTCCTGCCAGCGGGAATTCGTCGCCGACGAGCGGTTTGATGATCGTCTCGGTGAAGGCGATACCGCGGACGGTGTCCGGGAGGCGGGCGGCCCGGTCGAAGGCGAGCGCGCCGCCCCAGTCGTGGCCGACCAGTACGGCCTCCGTCAGGCCGAGGGCGTCGAACCAGGCGTCGAGGTGGCGGGCGTGGTCGTCGAAGGAGTAGTCGATGCGGGGCTTCCCGGACTCGCCCATGCCGATCAGGTCGGGGGCCAACAGCCGGCGGCCGGGCGCGACCACCCCCGGAGTGACGTTGCGCCACAGGTGGGAGGAGGTGGGGTTGCCGTGGAGGAAGACGAACGGCAGACCGTGGGGGTCGCCGGACTCGCGGTAGTGGAGGGTGGAGCCGAGTACAGGAACGGTGGGCATCGCGGTGTCGCCTCACTTTCGGGGTCGGGTTCGTGGGGCGTTCGGGTGTCAGAGGCCGAGGCCCAGTACGCGGTCGACGGCGATCTCGACGACGACCAGGTCCGGCGGGGCGGGCGGGGCGCTCCGGTAGCGGGCGGCATAGCGGCCGACCGCGTCGGCCAGGCGTACGGGATCGTCGCCGACCGTGGCCAGGCCCTCCAGGGTGAGCCAGCGGAAGCCGTCCGCCTGGCAGAGCGCGACCCGGGCCGCCGCGCCGCCCGCCGCCACGTTGCGGGCCTTGCGGGCCCGCGCCCTGGTGGTCACCCGGGCCAGACCGGTGGACGCGTCGAAGGTGAAGCGGACCGGAGTGACGTGCGGAGTGCGGTCCGGGCGCAGCGTGGTGAACGTGGCCGTGACGGGCAGCGCGAGGAACTCCAGTGCCTCCAGGGGGAGGTCGACGGTCGCCGGGCTCACTTCTTCTTCACTCCCTCGTTCCAGATCATTTTGGCGATGTTCGGCTTCACCGCGGTGGTGATGACGCCCATGGCCGTACGGACGTAGCGCCGCTCCTCCAGCTCGCGCAGCATGCTCGCGGCGAGGTCGGCCCGGGCGGTGAAGACGCCGTCGGCGCTGACCGGCGCGGTGCGGTAGTCCGTGACGACCGGGTGCTCGAAGAGGCCCGAGGGCCGTACGAGGGTCCAGTCGAGGCCGGTTCCGCGGATCACGTCCTCCATGCGGCGCATGTCCGCGTGCAGGGTGCGGCCCAGACGCCGGTTCACCAGCGGATCGAGCACATGGTTGAAGAAGTGCGCCCCGGTGGGACGCCAGTCGGGGTCGGCGATGCTGGAACTGATGGCCAGGAGCCGCTTGACGCCGTGGCGGGCCATGGCGTCGGTGAGGGCCGCGGCGCTCGCCGAGTACAGGGTGACGGCCTGCTTGCTGAAGCGGGCGCCGAGCGCGGAGAGGACGGCGTCCGTGCCGGCGACCGCCGCGTCGACCGCCGCCGGGTCGGTGGCGTCGGCGACGGCCACGGTGAGGCCGGGGCGTTCCCGTAGGGAGCCGGGGCGGCGGGTCACGGCGACGACCTCGTGACCTGCGGCCAGGGCCTGTTCGGTGAGATGGCGGCCGGTCGGTCCGTTGGCGCCGAAGACTGCGATACGCATGGTGTCGGTCATTCCTTCGTGTGGTGGCCGGAACGCCCTTGACTGTGCCGATCACGGAACGCAGGCTCAACGCTGATGAATAACGCCGCCCCCGCGCGCACCCGAGGCCGGCCCCGCGGGAACCCGCCGACCCGCGAGTCGATCGTCCCGGTGGCGCGCGCGCTGTTCCTGGAGCGCGGCTACCGGGCCACGACCCTGCGCGCGGTGGCCGGGGCCGCCGGGGTCGATCCGGCCCTGATCGCGTACCACTTCGGCTCGAAGAAGGGCCTGTTCGCGGACGTGATGCAGTTCCAGTGCGCCAACGCGCTGGCGGTGGAAGAGGTCCTGGGCGGTGACCCGGCCACCCTTCCCGGCCGGCTGATCGACGCGGTCACGGACCTGTGGGAGGACGCCGACTTCCGCCGGCTGACCGCGCAGGGCGACGAGGCCGCCGGCGTGATCCGCGAATACCTGGAACGCGAGCTCCTGGCCCGTCTTGTTGAATTCCTCGGCGGCCGGGACGCGACCGCCCGCGCCACCGCC
>NZ_JAELVH010000378.1 GCF_019399235.1 Streptomyces poriferorum
GAGTAGTCGTTCCAGCCACGGGAGGTGGCCGTGACGGCGGTGGGGGCGGCTGCAGCAGCGGTGGCCGTGGGGGTGGCGACTGCGGCGACGGCGAGGAACAGTGCGGCGAGGGCGGTCCGCGCACGTGGGGTACGCGGCGCACGGGTCCAGGGCAGCATCGTGTGGTCTCCTTGCGGCTCAAGGGAGTTGCGATGTCTGTGCACCCTGCGGCCCGGACCACAAGTTCTGACGATGTTCTACGTGCTCATGCCAACTTACGCACGGGTAAGGTTGCGTGGGAAGTTACGCGTCGGTAAAAAATGACCCGGCAGTAACCGCAGCTTCAGGACAGTTCCCGACGCGCAGGTCAGGCCGCGAGTCGCCCCGGCATCACGGCCCGTGGCCCGAATCTCGCCCGCAGCCGGTCCGCGACCGCCTCGATCCGCCGGGCCCGCTCGTCGACCGGGTCGAAGGTCAGCTGGTGCGCGGCCCGTCCGGCCTCGCCGAGCCCCTCGGCACGCAGCGCGATCCCCCGCACCCGGGCCCGCTGCAGGGCGAACGAGTCATGGATCCGGTAGGCGAGCGCGGTGAGCTCCGCGGAGTGCGCGGTGGGTTCGCGGAGCGTACGGCTGCGGGTCAGCGTCGCGTACCCGGTCCGGTCTGCGTAGCGCACGGAGACCGCGAGCGAGCGGCACACCTGCCCCTCGCCGCGCATCCTCGCCCCCAGCTCCTCGGTGAGCGACATGAGCGCACGCCGCTGCCGCTCGCGGTCCAGCTCGTCGCGCGGGAAGGTCCGTTCGGCGGCGAGCGAGCGGGCCGCGGCGTTCGGCACGACCCTCGTGCGGTCGATGCCGTGCGCCCGCTCCCACAGCTCGCGCCCGGTCCGCACCCCGGTGATCCGTTGCAGGGTGCCGAGCGGGGCGGCCGCGATCCGGCCGACGGAGTCGAGCCCGTATCCGCACAGGGTGCGGGCCGTCGCCGCCCCGACGCCGTCCAGCGCGGCGGCCGGCCGGCCCGCGAGGAAGGCGGCGGCACCGCCGGCGGGCACCACGAAGGTCGTTCCGGGCGCGGCCTGCCGTACCGCCATCCGGGCCAGCATCGGGTTCTCGGCGGCCCCGATCGCGCAGTCCACGCCGTGCAGGGCCAGCGCGCGGACCCGGATCACCGAGGCAAGACCCGCCACGTCCCGCCCGAAGTAGCGCAGCGCGCCCCGGACATCGGCGAGTGCGCCGTCCGGCGGCGCCGCCTCGACGAGAGGGGTGAACGAACCGAGCAGGGCGAGCAGCCCCGTGTAACCGGCGCCGTCCGGGAGGCCGCCTCCGACCCGGCGGAACCGCAGACAGAGAATCCCGGCCTGCTCACCCACCCCGCTCACCGCACTCATCTCGCCCACCTCGCTCACCGCACTCATCTCACCCACCCTGCTCACCCCATCCATCTCACCCACCCCACTCACCCCGCACTCCCCGGGCTCTGATGCCACAGCTTCCTTCCGGTGGGTGCTCCTTCGCCGGGCGGCTGGAGGTCGGACCAGGGGTTCATCTCGTAACCGGTGGGCATCCGGATCCGGCGGCCGTCATCGGCGGCGGCCGCCTCCTCCTTCGCCTTCTTCTCCTCCTCCTTCTCCGGAGCGGGTACCTCCGCCAGCCGGGCCGCGACCGCGTCGAGTCCGCCGGTGCGCCGCAGTTCGGCCAGCTCGGCCAGGTTCCAGGCGGCCGCGCCGACCACGCTCAGGCTCTGCGGCCCGCGCCGCTGCACCACCCCCCGCACCAGCAGCAGCCAGGAGTGGAAGACGGTGTACGCGCAGTCGGCGTGGCTGTCGTCGAAGAAGGCCAGGTCGACCAGGCCCGTACCGTCGTCCAGGGTGGTGAAGACGACCCGTCGCCCGGAGCGGATGGGCGGGGTCTGGGTGGCCGCCTTGGCACCCGCGACCAGCACGGTGTCTCCGTGCCGCGCCTCGCGCAGCCGCTTGGCCGAGACCGCGCCGAGCTCCTTCAGGAAGGCATGGTGATCGCCCATCAGATGGCGTGAGACATCCATGCTCAGCACACCCAGTTCGGCGCTGAGCCGCTCCGCCTCGTTGAGGTCGGGCAGGCCGATGGAGCCGGTCCGGTGCCCGCCGCCGAGCGGAAGCTGTGCGCCCGAGCCCCCGGAGCCCGCGCCGCGCTGGGCGCGGTGGAGTTCGGACAGGTGCAGCAGCAGATCGCGGCGGTTGGCGCCGAACGCGTCCAACGCACCGACCTGGGCCAGCCGTTCGGCGGCGGGCTTGCCCGGACGGGACCGCTGCCAGAAGTCCAGCAGCGAGGTGTAGGGCTGCCCGGCCTCGATCCGGCCGACCTCGGCCGCGCTGATCCCATGGACGTCCGAGAGCGCCAGCCGCAGCCCCCAGGCCTTCCGCGCACCCTCCCCTTCTCCCTCATCAGACACCAGTTCGATTCGATGGGCGGCCGCCGACCGGTTCACATCCAGTGGCAGCACCGGGACCCCGCGCCGCCGGGCATCCGCGAGCAGCAGCCGCTTCGGGTACATCCCCGGGTCATGGGTGAGCAGCCCGGCGTAGAAGGCCGCCGGGTGATGCGCCTTCAGCCAGGCCGACTGGTACGTCGGTACGGCGAAGGCCACCGCGTGCGCCTTGCAGAAGCCGTAGCTGCCGAACGCCTCGATGATCTCCCAGGCACGGGCGATCACCTCCGCGTCGTACTTCCGGGCCGCCGCGTGCTGCGCGAACCAGAGCCTGATCCGGCCCTGCGACTCGGGGTCGGAGAGCCCGCGCCGGACCCGGTCGGCCTCGCCCCGGCCGCAGCCGGTCATGAGGTTGACCATCTCGATGATCTGCTCGTGGAAGACCACCACTCCATACGTCTCGCGCAGCGGTCCCTCCAGGTCGGGATGCGGATAGCGGACCGGTGCCCGGCCGTGCCGGGCCTCGATGAACGGGCGCACCATGTCGGCGGCGACCGGGCCGGGCCGGAACAGCGAGATGTCGACCACCAGGTCGTGGAAGGTGGCGGGCTGGAGCCTGCCGACCAGATCGCGCTGGCCGGGCGACTCGATCTGGAAACAGCCCAGCGTCTCGGCGGATCTGATCAGCCGGTACGTCTCCGGGTCCCCCGGCTCCACGGCGTCCAGGTCCACTTCCTCACCCGAGGCCCGCTTCACCTCCGCGACCGCGTGCGCCATCGCCGACTGCATCCGTACACCGAGCACATCGAGCTTGAGCAGCCCGAGGTCCTCCACGTCCTCCTTGTCGAACTGCGCCATGGGAAGGCCTTCACCGCTGGTGGGCATGACGGGGGTGCGGCGCAGCAGTGAGGCGTCGGAGAGGAGGACCCCGCACGGGTGCATGGCGATGCCGCGCGGCAGTGCGTCGAGCGCTTCCACCAGCTCCCACAGCCGTCCGTACTTCTCCTTCGTCCTCGCCACTTCCCGCAGTTCGGGCAGTTCCTCCATGGCTGCGAGGGCGTCGCGGGCCCGGATGTGCGGGAAGGCCTTGGCGAGCCGGTCGGTCTCGGCCGGGTTCATGGAGAGCGCGGCGCCGACGTCGCGGATGGCGTGGCGCACCCGGTAGGTCTCGGGCATGGCGACGGTGGCGACCCGTTCGGCGCCGAAGCGGCCGATGATCGCGCGGTAGACGTCGAGGCGGCGGGCCGACTCGACGTCGATGTCGATGTCGGGCAGCACGAAGCGGCGCTTGGACAGGAAACGCTCCATCAGCAGCCCGTGCTCGACCGGGTCGGCGTGGGCGATGCCGAGGAGGTGGTTGACCAGGGAGCCGGCCCCGGAACCGCGCGCGGCCACCCGGACCCTCATCTCCCGTACGTCGTCCACCACCCGGGCGACCGTGAGGAAGTACGAGGCGAAGCCGTGGTGGGCGATGATGTCCAGTTCGTGGTGCATCCGGTCCCAGTACTCGCGCCTGCGGTCGTAGCCGCGCAGCACCATGCCCGCGGCGGCACGGGAGGCCAGCACCCGCTGGGCGGTGCGCCGGTCCGCGCCGACGAGGTGCGGTTCGGGGAAGTGGACGGAGCCGAGGCCGATGTCGCCCCGGGGGTCGACCACGCAGGCGTCGGCGGTGTGCCGGGTCTCCGCGAGCAGTCGCGCCCCGGCGCCGGGCCCGAGTCCGGCGGCGGAGGTGATCCGCTCGGCGGTCTCCGCCATCGCACGGGCGTCCTTGAGCCAGCGCTCACCGCTGTCGAGCGGGGCGCGGCGCGGGTCGACGGGGACGAGCCCGCGGGCGGAGTCGAGCACATCGGCGACCGGGCCCTGCCCCGGATCGGCGTACCGGACGGCATTGGTCAGCACGGCCCGTATCCCCTGCTCGGCGGCGAAGCCGACGGTACGGGCGGCGAGCCGCAGCGAACCGGGGCCGGTGCCGTCGCGCCCGTGGTGGACGGCTTCGAGCCGCAGGTCGTCGCCGTACACCTCCCGCCAGGGGGCGAGCAGGGCGGCGGCCCGGTCGGGGCGGCCGGCGGTCAGCGCCCTGCCGACCTCGGAGGCGGGTCCGAGCAGCACGGTGAGCCCTTCGGCAGGCAGCGCGGAGCGTTCGACCAGGGGCCGGCCACCGTCGGGTACGGCCGCGTGGGCGGCGGTGACGAGGCGGCACAGCTCGGCCCAGCCCTGGGCGCCGTCGCGGGCGAGGAAGGTGGCCCGGGGTGCGGATTCATCGACAAAGGCACCACCGCGGACCGGGGTCCGCAGCCGGGACGTACGCCCGTCGCCCTCCGCACGCACGGCGGGGGCCACGGCAAGATCCACTCCGAAGAGCGGCCGCACCCCCGCCCGCTCACAGGCCTTGGCGAACCGGACCGTACCCGCCAGGGTGTCGCGGTCGGTCAGCGCGAGGGCATCCATCTCCCGTTCCGAGGCGCGCTCCGCCAGCCGCTCCGGGTGCGAGGCCCCGTACCGCAGGGAGAACCCGGAAACGGTATGCAGATGCGTGAACCCGGGCACCCGCACCTCCTGAACCAATCCGTACTCACCACCCCCTCGCTCTCCACCATAGACCAAGTTTCGAACATTCGTACGATATCCGGTGCGCGGGCCACCCTCCCCGCCCCTCAGCCATTCGGCCCGGCCCCGACTGCGTGAACGACGAGCACCCAGGACCGTGGGGTCATGACTTTCGTCGACGAGGTGAAGAACGCCGTCACTCCACGGGCCGCGCTGCTCGTCATCGGCGTACTGGCATTGCAACTGCTGTTCATCGCGTCCTATATCGGAGCGCTCCACAACCCGAAGCCGACGGATGTCCCCTTCGGCGTCGTCGCACCCCAGCAGGTGTCCGCCCGGCTCGTCACCGAACTGAAGAACCTCCCCGGCGATCCCCTGGACCCCCGCACGGTCACCGACGCGGCGACCGCCCGCCAGAAGATCCTCGACCGCGAGATCGACGGCGCCCTGATCGTCAACCCCCGGGGCACGACCGACGCCGTACTGGTCGCCTCCGGCGGGGGCACCGTCCTGGCCACCTCCCTGACGAAGATCATCAAGGAGGTCGAGCTAACCCAGCACCGCACCGCCCGCGCCGTGGACGTGGCCCCGGCCTCGGACCAGGACTTCGACGGGCTCTCCTCGTTCTACCTGGCCGTGGGCTGGTGCGTGGGCGGCTACCTCTGCGCCTCGATCCTGGCGATCAGCGCGGGCAGCCGTCCCGCCAACCGTCAGCGCGCGGTGATCCGGACCGGTGTCATGGCGCTGTACTCGATCGCGGGCGGGATCGGCGGCGCGATCATCATCGGCCCGATCCTCGGAGCCCTGCCCGGATCCTTCTGGGGAATGTCGGGCCTGGGCGCACTGACCGTCTTCGCGGTCGGCATGATCACGCTCGCCCTGGAGGCGCTCACCGGCATCGTCGGCATCGGCCTGGCCGTCCTGATCGTGGTGATCGCGGGCAACCCGAGCGCGGGCGGCGCCTTCCCGCTCCCGATGCTCCCGGACTTCTGGCGGGCGATCGGCCCCGCCCTGCCGCCGGGGGCCTCCACCTGGACGGCACGCTCGATCGCGTACTTCAGGGGCAACGCGGTGACCGGGCCGCTGCTGGTGCTCTCCGCGTGGGCGGTGGTGGGCACGGTCATCACCCTGCTGATGGCGATGCGGAGGAAGCCGGACGAGGCGGAGGCGACGGCGGAGGCGGCCACGGGACCGGGGGCGGGGACGGGCGACGCCGGGTCGACCCTGGCGTAGCGAGCACCATCCCGGCCAGGGGACCGCCCGCCCCGACGGGAGGTCCCCCTCCGCCCACGAGACACCGC
>NZ_JAELVH010000379.1 GCF_019399235.1 Streptomyces poriferorum
GGGTTCTCCTCGCCCTCGGCGGGCTCGTCCGCCCACGCCTCGATCTCGCCGTAACCGGCCGCGCAGTGCTCGTACAGCGCGTCCAGGAAGGCTGACGGGCCGCGCGGCTTCTTCTGGCTCGGGCCCCACCAGTGGCCGGAGCCGAGCAGCAGGGTGCGGGGCCGGGTGAAGGTGACGTAGCCGAGTCGGAGCTCCTCGGTGTGCTGGTGCTCCTTCATCTCCGCCTTGAAGTCCTTGAGCCCCTTGGCGTCGAAGGAGTGGAGGACGGGCAGCGTGGCCGTGTCGCCGCGCAGGGCGTGCGGGAGTACCTGGGACTGGGAGGTCCAGGCATCTCGGGACTGGCCGCTGGGGAACTGGCCCGTGACCAGGCCCGGCACGGCGACGACGTCCCATTCCAGGCCCTTGGACTTGTGGGCGGTGAGGACCTTGACGGTGTTCTCGCCGCCGGGCAGCGCGTTGTCGAGGCCCTTCTCGTACTGCACGGCGGTGCGCAGGAAGCCGAGGAAGGCGAGGAGCGTGGCCTCCCCGTCGACGGCGGCGAAGCGGGCTGCGACGTCGAGGAAGTTGGCGAGGGTCTCGCGGCGGCGGGCCGCCAGGGCCTGGGGAGAGGCGGAGAGCTCGACCTCCAGGCCCGTCGTGGCGAGGACCCGGTGCAGGACGTCCATCAGCGGGTCGGACAGCGAGCGGCGCAGGTCGCGCAGCTCGGTGGCGAGGCGGGCGAAGCGGATCCGGGCCTCGGCGGAGAACGGCAGCCGGTCGTCCTGTTCGCCGCCGGAGTCGAGGAAGGTGTCCAGGGCGTCCGCGAGGGAGATCACCTCGGCCGGGTCGATGCCCTCGACGGCCTCGGCGAGCCGGCGGTCGGGGTCGAAGTCCTCGTCGTCTCCGTGGGAGGCACGTTGGACGAGGAGTCGGGCGCGGCGGCCGAGCAGGGCGAGGTCGCGGGGGCCGATCCGCCAGCGGGGACCGGTGAGGAGCCGGACCAGGGAGGCGTTGGCCCCCGGGTCCTGGAGGACCTCGCAGACGGCCACGAGGTCGGCGACCTCGGGGAGGTGGAGCAGCCCGGAGAGGCCGACGACCTCGACCGGGATGTCCCGGGCGACGAGCGCTGCCTGGATCTCGGGGAAGTCGCCGGCTGTGCGGCACAGGACGGCGATCTCGCCGGGGGCCTTGCCGGTGCGTACGAGATGGGCGATGGAGTCGGCGAGCCAGTCGAGCTCCTCGGCGTGGGTACGCAGCAGGGCGCAGCGGACCAGGCCGTCGCGCTCGGCGCCCGGGGCGGGGCGCAGGGCCTCGACGCCCTCGTGCATGGCGCGCAGGGGGGCGGCGAGCCCGTTGGCGAGGTGCAGGAGGCGGCCGCCGCTGCGGCGGTTCTCGCTGAGGGAGTAGCGGGCGGCCGGGGTGCCGTCGGCATGCGGGAAGTGCTCCGGGAAGTCGTCGAGGTTGGCGACGGAGGCGCCGCGCCAGCCGTAGATGGCCTGGCAGGGGTCGCCGACCGCGGTGACGGCGTGTCCGGTGGCGATGCCGTCGGGGCCGCTGCCGAAGAGGGCGGAGAGCAGGAGGCGCTGGGCGACGGAGGTGTCCTGGTACTCGTCGAGCAGGACGACTCGGTACTCCTCGCGCAGGATCGCGCCGACCTCGGGGCGGGTGAGGGCGAGCTGGGCGGAGAGGGCGATCTGGTCACCGAAGTCGAGGAGGTCGCGGCTGCGCTTGGCCTCCCGGTAGCGCCGGGTCAGCGAGAGCAGCTCGCGGCGGGCCTCGGAGGTCTCGGGCATCTTGCGCAGTTCCGCGTTGCTGAGCTTGGCGGTCTCCAGGGTGCGGAGCAGTCCGGTGTCGTACGCCGCGAGCTGTTCGGGACGTACGAGATGTTCGGCGAGCTCGGCGTCCAGCGCCAGGAGATCGCTGACCAGGGTCGGGAACGACCTGGTCAGGGCCGGATAGGAGCCGGGGGCCTCGCGCAGCACGCGGGCGGCGAGCTGGTAGCGGGTGGCGTCGGCGAGGAGGCGGGTGGTGGGTTCGAGTCCTATCCGCAGCCCGTGTTCGGTGAGGAGCCGGCCGGCGAAGGCGTGGTACGTGGAGATGCCGGGTTCGCCCGGGGGGTTGTCCGGGTCGATCACATCCGGGTCGGTGACCCCGGCGGCGATCAGGGCCTTGCGGACGCGCTCGGCGAGCTCGCCGGCCGCCTTGTTGGTGAAGGTGAGCCCGAGGACCTGCTCGGGGGCGACCTGACCGGTACCGACCAGCCACACCACACGGGCCGCCATCACCGTGGTCTTCCCCGACCCGGCCCCGGCGACGATCACCTGCGGGGCGGGCGGCGCGATGATGCACGCCGTCTGCTCCGGGGTGAAGGGGATCCCCAGCAGCTCCTTGAGCTGCTCGGGATCGGTGATACGTGAGGACACTCCACAGA
The DNA here is from genome assembly GCF_019399235.1 of Streptomyces poriferorum. Taxonomy (GTDB): domain Bacteria; phylum Actinomycetota; class Actinomycetes; order Streptomycetales; family Streptomycetaceae; genus Streptomyces; species Streptomyces poriferorum. Next base: position 2,411 of record NZ_JAELVH010000379.1, read on the forward strand.
GGCTAACCGGCCGCACCGACAACCCACGAAGTCCGGAAGAGTCCGAGAAATACCTCACCCGCCGACCGCGGGGCCGCGGCCATGGCGCCGAAGGCGCGGCCGACGTCTCACCCAGGCGAAGGGATCCGCGCCGGAGCACGCGGAGCGGCCGGCCGCCTGGGCCGGGGGCCGGGATCGGGGGCGTACGTGAGCGTCACCGAGGCGACCGGTGAGGATCAATGTCTACGCCCCGATGTCTGCGTCCTTAGATCCGCGCCTCGATGTCTGCGTCCTCATATCCGCGTCCTCATATCCGCGTCCTGGTGGCGCACAAGCCGTGGAGGACCGTCTAAATTGACTGCTTGTCGCATCAACAGCCTTACGAGGACGGTCATATGAGCGCCGACGCACCCGCCCCTGACACCGCAGCGCTCAGGGCACGCATCGACACGACGAAGGCGCACCCGGCGCGGGTCTACGACGTCTTCCTCGGCGGCAAGGACAACTACCCGGCCGACCGCGAGGCCGCGGCCATGGCCCTGGCCGCCAATCCCCGCGGGTACCTCACCGTGCGGCACAACCGGGACTTCATGCGGCGGGCCGTCACACTCGCCGCGCAGGAGGGCATCCGGCAGTTCCTGGACGTCGGGACCGGGCTCCCGACCCAGCAGAACGTGCACCAGATCGCCCAGTCGATCGCCCCCGAGGCCCGCGTGGTGTACGCCGACAACGACCCCGTCGTCCTCGTCCACGCGCAGGCCCTGCTCACCAGCGGACCCGAGGGCCACACCGACTACATCGAGGCGGATCTGCGCGACCCCGCCAAGATCCTCGAAGCGGCCCGCCGCACACTCGACCTCGACCGGCCCGTCGCCCTCGTCCTCGCCGCCGTCCTCCACTTCATCGAGGACGAGGCGGCCTACCCGATCGTCAAGCAGCTCCTCGACGCCCTGGCACCCGGCAGCTACCTCGTACTGAGCAATGTCAGCTCGGACCTCAACCCCGAGCAGGTCGGCCGGATCACGAAGTCGTTCAAGGAGCGCGGGTTCGCGATGGTCCGCCGCTCGCACGCACAGGTCGAGCGATTCGTGACGGACAACGGGCTGGAGATGCTCGATCCCGGCGTCGTCCCCGTGCACCGCTGGCGGCCCGAGCGGATCGTCGACCTGCCCGAGTCCCAGGACCCGGATTCCGAGTTCGTGGCGGGTCTGGACGCGCTGGACCGGACGCGCTACCAGGGCATCAACGACGTCACCGACGCCGACGTCAGCGTGTACGGGGTGATGGCCCGCAAGCGCTGACGGCAGCAACATCGGATCCTGCTCACTCGAGGACGTGCCGGCCCTCCGGCTGCGCACTGCACGAGGCCTTGAAGGTGCAGTGGGAGCAGTGTTGTCCGGTCGACGGCGTGAACCGTTCGTCCAGGACCCGGCCGGCGGCGGTCGCCAGGAGATCGGAGACCCACTCGGTGTCGGGCGGCTCCTGCGCCTGCACCTTGGGGACGGCGTCACCGCCCTCCTTCTTGGGGGCGGGCTGGCGCAGCTGTACGAGTTCGGCGCCGCCGGATTCGGGGCGCTTGCCGTCGAAGACCTCGTCGACCGCGCCCGCCCGGACAGCCAGCTGGTACACGGCGAGCTGCGGGTGACGGGCCACCTCGTCCTTCGTCGGGGACTGCTTGCCGGTCTTGAAGTCGACGACGTAGGCCCGGTCGTCGGCGTCACGTTCGACGCGGTCCATGGAGCCCCGGATGCGCACCTCGTACTCCCCCGCCTCCAGCGTCACGTCGAAGTCGTGCTCGCTGGCGGCCGGGGTGCGGCCGGTGCGGTCCATGACGTGCCAGCGCAGGAAGCGTTCGAGGGCTACGCGGGCCTGCTGCTTCTCCTGATGCGACTTCCAGGGCGCGTCGAAGACCAGCCCGTCCCAGACCGAGTCGAGCCGCTCCATGAGGACGGCCAGATCGGCGGGCGTCCGCCCGGAGGCCACCTCGTCGGCCAGAACGTGGACGACGTTGCCGAAACCCTGGGCCGCGGTCGCCGGGGCGTCGGCCTTCACCTCGCGGCCCAGGAACCACTGGAGCGCGCAGGTGTTGGCCAGCTGGTCGAGCGCGCTGCCGGACAGGGCGACGGGCTGGTCCCGGTCGCGCAGCGGGACGGCCGAGCGGGTCGGCTCGTACAGGCCCCACCACCGGTAGGGGTGGGCCGACGGTACGAGCGGCTGCCCCTCGTCGTCGCTGAGCGCCGCGAGCCGGGCGAGGCGGAGGGCGGCCTCCTCCCGCAGCGCGTCGGAGGCGCCTGGGTCGACGGTGGTGGCGCGCAGCTCGGCGACGAGGGCGGCGACGGCCAGGGGCCGGCGCGGGCGGCCGGTGACGTCGCGGGGTTCGACGCCGAGCTCTGTGAGGAAGCGGGACGGCTGGTCGCCGTCGTCGGCGGGCGCCTTGACCGCGGTGACGATCAGGCGTTCGCGGGCGCGGGTCGCCGCCACGTAGAAGAGCCGGCGCTCCTCGGCGAGGAGGGCACCCGAAGTAAGGGGTTCGGCGAGGCCGTCGCGGCCGATCCGGTCCGCTTCGAGCAGCGAGCCGCGGCGCCGCAGGTCGGGCCAGAGTCCCTCCTGCACTCCGGCTACGACGACCAGGCGCCACTCCAGGCCCTTGGATCGGTGCGCGGTCATCAGCCGTACGGCGTCGGGCCGCACGGAGCGCCGGGAGAGGGTGTCGGCGGCGATGTCCTGGGCGTCGACCTCCTCCAGGAAGTTGAGCGCGCCCCGGCCCCCGGTGCGCTCCTCCGCGCGGGCCGCGGTGTCGA
>NZ_JAELVH010000037.1 GCF_019399235.1 Streptomyces poriferorum
GACCCGGGAGGGACCGGCGGCGGGGGCGGGCGGACCACCAGGGGTCGCACCACCCGCCCCGGCCGTGCGCCGTGGCTGCGGCCCACCGCACACCGCTACCGTCGAGGGTGACGGAGCGGCGCACACAGCGGTGCGTCCCCTCGGATTCGTACGTCCCCTGTAAAGGTGGAATACGTGAAGGCCATTCGTCGATTCACCGTGCGTCCCGTCCTCCCCGATCCCCTACAACCGCTCAGCGACCTCGCGCGCAACCTGCGCTGGTCCTGGCACACCGAGACCCGAGAGCTCTTCCAGGCAGTCGACCCGGTGGCCGGCCGGACGGCGGAGTGCGACCCCGTGCGCCTGCTCGGCGCCGTGTCCGCCGGGCGCCTGGCCGAGCTGTCCCGGGACGAGCAGTTCCTGCACCGGCTCAGCGAGGTGTCCGCCGACCTCCGGGAGTACCTGGAGGGCCCCCGGTGGTACCAGGAGCAACGTGCCCAGGGCGACGGGCTCCCCGCCGCCATCGCCTACTTCTCGCCCGAGTTCGGAGTGACGGCGGCCCTGCCGCAGTACTCCGGCGGACTCGGCATCCTCGCCGGAGACCACCTGAAGGCCGCCAGCGACCTGGGCGTCCCCCTCGTCGGCGTCGGCCTGCTCTACCGCCACGGCTACTTCCGCCAGAGCCTGTCGCGCGACGGCTGGCAGCAGGAGCGCTATCCCGTCCTCGACCCGAACGAACTACCGCTCACGCTCGTGCGCGAAACCGACGGGACGCCCAGCCAGGTCGTCCTGTCCCTCCCCGGCGGCCGCTCCCTGCACGCCCAGATCTGGCAGGCCCAGGTGGGCCGGGTACCGCTGCTCATGCTCGACTCCGACGTCGAGGACAACGCCCCGCTCGAACGCGAGGTCACCGACCGGCTCTACGGCGGCGGCAGCGAACACCGGCTGCTCCAGGAGATACTGCTGGGCATCGGCGGAGTACGCGCGGTGCGGACCTACTGCCGGCTCACCGGCCACCCCGACCCCGAGGTCTTCCACACCAACGAGGGGCACGCCGGCTTCCTCGGCCTCGAACGCATCCGCGAGCTCTCCGGAACCGGCCTCGACTTCGACTCCGCGGTGGAGTCCGTCCGCGCCGGCACCGTCTTCACCACCCACACCCCGGTCCCGGCCGGCATCGACCGCTTCGACCGCGGCCTGGTCGCCCGCCACTTCGGCGACGACGGCGAACTGCCCGGCGTCGCGGCCGACCGCATCCTGCACCTGGGCACGGAGACGTACGAGGGCGGCGACCCCGGCGTCTTCAACATGGCGGTCATGGGGCTCCGGCTCGCCCAGCGCGCCAACGGGGTCTCCACCCTCCACGGCGCCGTCAGCCGGGAGATGTTCGCCGGACTCTGGCCGGGCTTCGACCCGCCGGAGGTGCCCATCACCTCCGTCACCAACGGGGTCCACGCGCCCACCTGGGTCGCGCCCGAGGTCTACCGGCTGCGCACCGAGTCCGGGGGCACCCCCGGCCGGTGGGACTCCGTCGCCGAGATCCCCGACCGGCAGCTCTGGGACCTGCGCCGCACCCTGCGCGAACAACTGGTCACCGAGGTGCGGGAGAGGCTGCGCGCCTCCTGGCTGACCCGCGGCGCACAGGCTGCCGAACTCGGGTGGATCGACGGGGTGCTGGACCCGGGCGTGCTGACCATCGGCTTCGCCCGCCGGGTGCCCTCGTACAAGCGGCTGACGCTGATGCTGCGCGACCGGGACCGGCTGCGGGCGCTGCTCCTGCACCCCGAGCGCCCGGTCCAGATCGTCGTGGCGGGCAAGGCGCACCCGGCCGACGACAGCGGGAAGCGCCTGGTCCAGGAGCTGGTCCGGTTCGCCGACGACCCCAGGGTGCGCCACCGCATCGTCTTCCTGCCCGACTACGGGATGGCGATGGCCCAGAAGCTCTACCCGGGCTGCGACGTCTGGCTGAACAACCCGCTGCGCCCGCTGGAGGCCTGCGGTACGAGCGGGATGAAGGCGGCGCTCAACGGCTGCCTCAACCTGTCCGTCCTCGACGGCTGGTGGGACGAGTGGTTCGAGCCGGACTTCGGCTGGGCGATCCCCACGGCCGACGGTTCCGCGCTGGACGAGGACCGGCGCGACGACCTGGAGGCGGGTGCGCTCTACGAGCTGATCGAGGACCGGGTCGCACCGCGCTTCTACGACCAGGGCGAGGAGGGGCTCCCCGGGCGCTGGATCGAGATGGTCCGCAGCACCCTGGGCACGCTGGGCCCCAAGGTGCTGGCCGACCGGATGGTCCGTGAGTACGTGGAGCGGCTGTACGCCCCCGCGGCGCAGGCCCGGCGCACGCTGGATCCCGCCGCGGCACGGGAGCTCGCCGGCTGGAAGGCCAGAGTGCGGGCGGCCTGGCCGCGGGTGGCCGTCGACCATGTCGAGGCGGTGACGCCCACCGCGGCCGGCGGCTCGGCCGAACTGGGTGCCACGCTGGCGCTGCGGGTCCGGATCAGCCTCGGGACGCTGGAGCCGGACGACGTGGAGGTGCAGGCGGTGGCCGGCCGCGTCGACTCCGCCGACGCGATCTCGGACGCCCAGGTCTTCCCGCTGAAACCGGCGGGCGGCCAGGACCTGGAGGGCCGCTGGCTGTACGACGGTCCGCTCGCCCTCGACCGCACGGGCCCGTACGGCTACACGGTACGGGTGCTGCCGGCCCACCGGCTGCTGGCCACCGGCGCCGAACTCGGCCTGGTCGCCCAGCCGACGGAGGCGACGGGCGAGGGCGCGGGCGTGCTGATGCGCTGACGTCGCGCGTTGCCGAGGGCCCGGCTCCCCTGGGCGGTTTCCAGGGGAGCCGGGCCCTTCTGCCGCGGGGTGCCGGTCCTTCGCCTTCTGAACACAAGACCTTGACGTGTTCATGGGATGCCTTTAGGTTCCTCACTCATTGCAGCGTTCACAACTCGACTCGGTGTTCATGGATATGAACACCCGCAGTTCCGGGTCGAGTTGCCGACCTCCTCCGTACCGGAAGGCACCCCCACATGCGCACCGGAACCATCGGGCGCGGCCTCGGCCTCGCCACCGCCCTCGCGGCCCTGCTCACCGGCGTCTTCATGGCGCCGGCCTCGGCCGGCCGGGCCGCCCCGGACCAGGCACCCGCAGCGGCGCGGGCCGCCGCCCCCGCGGCCTTCACCCACCCCGGCGTGCTCGTCAGCCGCCCCCAGCTCGACTTCGTCCGCGCCAAGGTGCAGGCCGGGGCGCAGCCCTGGAAGAGCGCGTACGACCAGATGATGGGGAGCAAGTACGCCTCGCTCGGCCGGACGGCGAAACCCCGCGCCGTCGTGGAGTGCGGCTCGTACTCCAACCCCAACTACGGCTGCACCGACGAGCGCGAGGACGCGATAGCCGCGTACACCCTCTCGCTGGCCTGGTACATCACCCAGGACAGCCGCTACGCCGCGAAGGCCGTCGAGATCATGGACGCCTGGTCGGCCGTGATCAAGGACCACACCAACAGCAACGCCCCCCTCCAGACCGGCTGGGCAGGCTCCTCCTGGCCGCGTGCCGCCGAGATCATCAAGTACACCTACAGCGGCTGGCCGAACGCGGGCCGCTTCGCCACCATGCTGCGCACCGTCTACCTCCCGAAGGTCATCAACGGCTCGAACAGCAACGGCAACTGGGAACTGAGCATGACCGAGGCCGCGATCGGCATCTCCGTCTTCCTGGACGACCGGACCTCGTACGACAAGGCCGTGAGCAAGTTCCGCGGACGTGTTCCCGCGTACATCTACGTGACCGCGGACGGTTCGCTGCCGAAGGCCGCGCCCGGCAGCGGTCTGGACACCCGTGACGAGATCATCGGCTACTGGCAGGGCCAGTCGACCTTCGTGGACGGCCTCTCGCAGGAGACCTGCCGCGACCTGACCCACACCGGATACGGCCTGTCCGCGATCTCGCACATCGCGGAGACCGGCCGGATCCAGGGGCAGGACCTCTACCCGGAGATCGCCGACCGGCTGCGCCACGCCCTCGGCCTGCACGCCAAGTACCAGCTGGGGGCGGCCGTTCCGTCGTCGCTCTGCGGAGGGTCGCTCAAGGACAGCCTCGGTCCGGTCACCGAGGTCGGCTTCAACGCGCTGCACAACCGGATGGGCATCGCGATGACCAACACCCAGACCCTCACCGAGCAGCAGCGGCCCGCCGGGTCCAACAACCTGTTCGTCGCCTGGGAGACCCTGACCCACGCGAACAACCCGAACTGAGTACGCAGCCGCCCGGGAGGAGTGATCTCCTCCCGGGCGGCTGCCGTATCAGTCGCGCGTCACGCGGTCGCGATGGTTCAGAAGGTCAGCTTGAAGCTGTTGATCTTGCCGGTGTCGCCCGAGTAGACGTCCTGGACCTTGAGCTTCCAGGTGCCGTTCGCCACCTCCGAGGAGGCGTTGACGGTGTACGTCGTCTTGACGTTGTCCACCGAGTCGCTCGACGAGGAGTTCTTCAGGCGGTAGGCGGTGCCGTCCGGGGCGACGAGGTCGATGACCAGGTCACCGCGGTAGGTGTGGGTGATGTCCACGCCGACCTTGAGGGTGCTGGGGGCGTTGCCGGTGCGGCCGGTGACGGCGACCGAGCTGGTGACGGCCGAACCGGCGTCCGGGATGGAGACGGCCGTGGCGTTCTCGAAGACCGTGCCGCCGGGGTCGGTGCCGCCGGGACGGGTACCGACGTTGATGCCGGCCCAGGCGTTGGCGACGGCGGTGTACTCGGCGCTGGTCGTGCCGTACAGCTCACCGGCCGCGGCGAGCGTGCCCGTGCGGGCGGCCGCGTAGTTGGTCGTGGAGGTGAACTTGGTGGTGAGCGCCTTGAACCAGATCAGCGCGGCCTTGTCGCGGCCGATGCCGGTCACCGGCAGGCCGTCGGAGGTCGGGGAGTCGTAGGAGACGCCGTTGATGGTCTTGGCGCCGCTTCCCTCCGAGAGGAGGTAGAAGAAGTGGTTGGCCGGGCCCGACGAGTAGTGCACGTCGACGTTCCCGATGCCCGAGTACCAGGCGTCCTTGGAGGCGCCGTCCTTGCTCGGCTTGTCCTGGTAGCGCAGCGGGGTGCCGTCGCCGTTGATGTCGATCTTCTCACCGATGAGGTAGTCGCCCTTGTCGGTGGTGTTGTTCGCGTAGAACTCCACGGCGGTGGCGAAGATGTCGCTGGTCGCCTCGTTGAGGCCACCGGACTCACCGCTGTAGTTCAGGTCCGCGGTGTTGGAGGTGACGCCGTGCGTCATCTCGTGCGCGGCCACGTCCAGCGCGGTCAGCGGGGAGGCGTTGCCGCTGCCGTCGCCGTACGTCATGCAGAAGCAGCTGTCGTCCCAGAAGGCGTTGACGTAGTTGTTGCCGTAGTGGACGCGGGAGTACGCGCCGACGCCGTCGCCCTTGATGCCGTTGCGGCCGTGGACGTTCTTGTAGTAGTCCCACGTCTCGGCGGCGCCGTAGTGGGCGTCCGCCGCCGCGGTCTCCGCGTTCGAGGCGAGGCCGTTGCCCCACACGTCGTCGGAGCCGGAGAAGAGGGTGCCCGTGCCGGACGTACCGTGGTTCAGGTTGTACGTCTTGTGGTTGCCGCGCGTGGTGTCGGTCAGCGTGTACGACGGGGCGGTGCCCAGCGTGACCTGCCCGCTGTACTCCGTGTTGCCGACGCCGTTCTCGATGGCCTGCCACTCGTAGAGCTTCGCTCCGGAGGTGGCATCGGTGATGACGTGGAGGGCGTTCGGGGTGCCGTCCTCCTGGAGTCCGCCGACCACGGTCTCGTAGGCGAGCTGCGGCGTGCCCGACGCCATCCAGACGACCTTGCGGGGCGCCTTGTCGGCCGCGGTCTTCGACGAACCGTCCGCCTTGGCCAGGCCGACGGCCTGCTTCTCGGCGGTCGCCGGGGCCACGTCAGCGGTCAGGTCGACGGCCTTGAGCTGCGCCGAGGTGGTCCTGGACGCCTTGGTGACGCTCTTCGTCGCGCCGGCCTTCGACTCCTGGACGACCAGGTCGCCGCCGAGGACGGGGAGTCCGCCGAAGGTGCGCTCGTAACGGGTGTGCGTGGTGCCGTCGTTGTCCTGGATGACGTCCTTGACGACGAGCTTCTCCTGCGAGCCGAGCCCGAGCTTCTTGGCCGCGGCCGAGGTGCCGGCGCTCGCTTCGCGGATCAGTTCGGCCCGCTGCGAGGGCGAGAGCTGCTTGGCCAGTGCGCCGGGATTGGGCTGTGAGGCCGAGGCCTGTGCGCTGCCGCCCGGTGTGGCGGTGGCGGTGCCGGTCTGGACTCCTACGGCGAGGAGGGCTGCTGCGGCTATCAGAGCGCCGGTCGCGGTGGTACGACGGCTGAGCGTGGATCTCACGCGGACTCCTTCTGCGAGGGGGGTACCGGCGGCTGGGTGAGCCGTCCGGGCAGAGCAAGCAGTGCGCAGAACGGGGTGAACAGTGTCAGCAGATGGCGTTGCCTGTCAGGACCGCGTCAACAAGTTGGCCGGAATTCGTCCGTTGCCGGAATGGTCATGTTCGTTAAGCGGACGTTTCGCCGATCATCGCCGCGAGGTCATCCGGGGCCCCGGAAGCCCAAATGTGAAGAGGGCGTTGAGGTAGAGGCCGAAGGTGACGTGTTCGAAAAGTTTGTGAAGAACAGGGAAGTGACCACCTGGCGAGACGGCCGGCAACTGTGGCTCGTTCCGCGCCCTCCGGCTCGCTTCCGGGCCCCCGCACCCGCCGGCTCGCTTCGTGGCTGCCCGCACCCGCCGGAACGGCCGGCCCCACCGGCCGGGCGCTCCGGCCGCCCGGCCCGGTCCAGGTGAGGCGCCCTACGCCAGGCTCTCCCGCCATGCCCGGTGCAGACCGGCGAACCGGCCGGTGCCGCCGATCAGTCCGGCCGGGGCGCCGTCCTCCACGATGCGGCCGTGCTCCATCACCAGGACCCGGTCCGCGATCTCCACGGTCGACAGCCGGTGGGCGATGACCACCGCGGTGCGGCCGTGCAGCACGGTGTCCATCGCCCGCTGCACCGCCCGCTCGCCAGGGATGTCCAGGGAGCTCGTCGCCTCGTCGAGGATCAGGACCGCCGGATTGGCGAGCAGGGCACGGGCGAACGCGACCAACTGGCGCTGACCTGCCGAGATCCGGCCGCCCCGCTTGCGTACGTCCGTGTCGTACCCGTCGGGCAGACCGGCGATGAAGTCATGGGCGCCGATCGCCTTGGCGGCCTGCTCGATCTCCGCGCGGGTCGCGTCCGGGCTGCCGATCGCGATGTTCTCCGCGACCGTGCCGGAGAACAGGAAGGCCTCCTGCGTCACCATCACCACCCCGCGCCGCAGCTCGGGGGTGGCGAGGTCCCGCAGATCGGTGCCGTCCAGCAGCACCCGTCCCTCGGTCGGGTCGTAGAAGCGGGCCAGTAGCTTGGCCAGCGTCGACTTGCCCGCCCCCGTCGAACCGACCACGGCGACCGTCTGGCCGGCCGGAACGGTCAGATCGAAGCGCGGCAGCACCTCACCACCCGTGCGATAGGAGAAGCTCACCCCGTCGAAGACCACCTCGCGGCCCGGGTGTTCGTCCACCGACGCAGGCAGCTCCCGGGGCTCCAGGGCCTCGGGGACGGTGGGCGTCTGGGCCAGCAGCCCCGCGATCTTCTCCAGCGAAGCCGCCGCCGACTGGTAGGAGTTGAGGAACATGCTGAGCCGGTCGATCGGGTCGTAGAGCCGCCGCAGATACAGGACCATCGCGGCCAGCACACCGAGGGCGAGGCTTCCGGAGGCGACGCGGTAGGCACCCCACAGTACGATTCCGGCCACGGCGGTGTTGGCCACCAGCCGGGACCCGACGACATAGCGCGCGTTCTCCAGCATCGCGTCGCCGTTCGTGCGCCGGTGCTCGTGGTTCAGCTTCCGGAAGACCTCGTCGTTGACCGGCTCCCGGCGGAACGCCTGGACGGGCCGGATCCCGTTCATCGTCTCCGCGAACTTCACGATCACCGCCGCGATCGCCGTCGACCGCGACGCGAAGATCACCGCGGCCCGGCGCTGATAGAGCCGCACCAGCAGGTACAGCGGCACGAAGGACAGGACGGCGACGGCACCCGTGCCGAAGTCGAGCCAGAGCAGCATCAGGGAGATGGAGACGAAGGAGAGGACGACACCGATCAGCTCCTGAAGGCCCTCGCTGAGCAGTTCCCGCAGCGACTCCACATCGGTGGTGGAACGGGAGATCAGCCGCCCCGAGGTGTACCGCTCGTGGAAGTCCACGCTCAGCGCCTGCGCATGGCGGAAGATCCGGCCCCGCAGATCGAGCAGCACGTCCTGGTTGACCCGGGCGGAGGCCTTGATGAAGGCGTACTGCATGGCGCCCGCACCGGCAGAGCAGAGCGCGTAGCCGAGGGCCACCGCGATCAGCGGCCCGTAGTCCTCGTCCCGGAACGCGGGCACCCCGCTGTCGATGGCGTACGCCACCAGCAACGGCCCCGCCTGCACCGCGGCCTGCTGGATCAGCAGGAACAGCGCGGCGACCACGACCCGGCCCCGCAGCGGCCGCAGCAGCGACACGAGCAGCGCGCGGGTGGCGCCGCGCGGGGTGGGCAGGTCGTCGCGGTCGAAGGGGTCCCCGGCGCGCTCGGCGGGTACGACGGCCACCGCTTCCGGGGACCCGCTCTCCTCGCTGTCGCCCGGCTCCGTGGGACGGCCGGTCGTGGTGCTCGTCATCGGGTGCTGCTCTCCTCGGCAGGGGCGTGGGCGCCCGGAAGGTCATCGGCCGTCGGGCCCGGAGGGGACGCCGCGGCGGGTTCCCCGCCGCCCGTGACGCCCGCGCCGGACATCAGCCAGGCGTACTCGGCGTTGCTGCGCAGCAGTTCCTGATGGGTGCCGACCGCGCTGATCCGGCCCTCCGTCAGCAGCGCCACCCGGTCGGCGAGCATCACGGTGGACGGCCGGTGCGCGACCACGATCGCCGTGGTCTCCTCCAGCACGCGCCTCAGCGCCGCCTCGACGAGCGTCTCCGTGTGCACGTCCAGCGCGGAGAGCGGGTCGTCCAGCACCAGGAACCGCGGCCGGCCGACCACGGCCCTCGCCAGTGCCAGACGCTGGCGCTGGCCGCCGGAGAGGCTGAGGCCCTGCTCGCCGACCTGGGTGTCGATACCGTGCGGCAGATCGTGGACGAATTCGGCCTGCGCGACCGACAGGGCCCGCCGCAACTCCTCCTCGCCCCCGCCGCCGGCGCCCATCAGCACGTTCTCCCCGACGCTCGCGGAGAAGAGCGTCGGCTCCTCGAACGCCACCGACACCAGCTCGCGCAGCCGCTCACGCGGCATGGCGGTGATGTCCTCGCCGTCCAGCGTGATCCGCCCCGACGTGGCGTCGTGCAGCCGGGGCACGAGCGCGGTGAGTGTCGTCTTGCCGGATCCGGTGGCCCCGACCAGGGCCATCGTCTCGCCCGGCCGGATCCGCAGATCGATCCGCTTCAGGACGGGGACGGAATCCTCCTCCGCGTCCGGGTAGCGGAACCCGACCCCCTCGAAGACCATGCCGCCGGCCTCGGGCTGCTCATCGCGGGCAGCGCCCCCGGACACGGAGGTGTCCTCCTCCTCCGCCACGTCCATCACCTCGAAGAACCGCTCGGTCGCCGTCGCCGACTCCTGGCTCATCGCGAGCAGGAAGCCGATCGACTCGACCGGCCACCGCAGCGCCAGCGCCGTGGAGAGGAAGGCGACCAGGGTGCCCGCCGACAGACCCCCGTCCGCGACCTGGATCGTGCCGAGCACCAGCGCGGCCCCGATCGCGAGTTCGGGGATCGTCGTGATGAGCGCCCAGATACCCGCGAGCAGCCGTGCCTTGCCGAGCTCCGTGGTGCGCAGCCGCTCGGAGAGTGCCCGGAAGGCGAGCGCCTGGCTGCGGTGCCGGCCGAAGCCCTTGATGATGCGGATGCCGAGCACGCTCTCCTCGACCACCGTCGTCAGATCGCCCACCTGGTCCTGGGCCCTGCGCGCCACCACCGAGTACTTGGTCTCGAAGACCGAGCAGATGATGACCAGCGGCACGACAGGGACGAGCAGTACCAGTCCGAGCGTCCACTCCTGGATCAGCAGGATCACGAAACCGACGAGGATCGTGGTGGTGTTGACCAGCAGAAAGGTCAGCGGAAAGACCAGGAACATCCGCAGCAGCATCAGATCCGTGGTGCCGCGCGACAGCAGCTGACCCGAGGACCACCGGTCGTGGAAGGCCACCGGCAGCCGCTGAAGATGCCGGTAGAGGTCCGCCCGCATCGAGGCCTCGACGCCGGCCAGCGGACGCGCCACCATCCATCGCCGCACCCCGAACAGGACCGCCTCGGTGATCCCCAGCAGCAGCAGGAACAGCGCGCCGAGCCAGACACCGCCCGGGTCCTGGTGGGCGACCGGGCCGTCGACGATCCACTTCAGTACGAGCGGGATCACCAGGCCGAGACACGAGGCGACGATCGCGATCAGGGCGGCACCGAACAGACGGGTCCGTACCGGCTTCACATATGGCCACAGCCGCAGCAGGGACTGCACGGCGGACCGGTCCTTGGGCTCTACATGTTCTTCGGGCATCAGGGGCGAGCCTACGTTTCACCACTGACATCGCTCACCTGTTTTTCCCCACAGGGTCCAGGCGCGACGGAGCATGGCCCAGGACGGTCGTAGTGCGGCATCAACCGATCGGCGGATGCCGGTTCGAGCGCGTCGGCGGATGCCGCGGAGGGCCTTGCGCCCGCGATGCTCGCAGGCATGGCAATCATCGAGGTGAACGGGGTGCGGAAGACCTACGCGGGCCGCCCCGTGGTCGACGGGGTGAGCTTCTCCGTGGACGAGGGGGAGATCTTCGGGATTCTCGGCCCCAACGGCGCGGGCAAGACCACCATCGTCGAATGCGTGGAGGGCCTGCGCGTCCCCGACGCCGGTACGGTCCGGGTCGCCGGTCTCGACCCCGTCGCGGACCACGACCGCGTGACCCTCCTGCTGGGCGCGCAGCTCCAGGAGAGCGAACTCCAGCCGAAGATCACGGTGGGCGAGGCGCTGGAGCTCTACAGCGCGTTCTACCCGCACCCCGCCGACTGGCGCCCGCTCGCCGAACGGCTCGGGCTGCACACCATGCTGAGCACCCGGTTCGGCCGGCTCTCCGGCGGCCAGAAACAACGCCTGTCCATCGCGATGGCCCTCGTCGGCAACCCCCGGGTCGTGGTCCTCGACGAGCTGACCACCGGGCTGGACCCGCGTGCACGGCGCGACACCTGGCAGTTGATCGAAGACGTACGGGGCAGCGGGGTCACCGTGGTGCTGGTCACCCACTTCATGGAGGAGGCCCAGCGCCTCTGCGACCGGATCGCGGTGATCGACCGGGGCACACTCGCCGCCCTCGACACCCCGTCCGGACTGATCGCCAGGACCGGCAGCTCCACAGCCATCTCCTTCACCCCCTCCGAGCCGCTCCCCGACGCCGAACTGTCCGGGCTGCCCGGTGCGAGCTCGTACGAGAACAGGAACGGACGGATCTCCATCAACGGCACCGACGAGACCGTCAACGCCGTCATCTCGCTGCTGGCCCGGCTCCGGATCACCGCGCAACAGCTCCGCGTCGCCGAAGCCACCCTGGACGACGCCTTCCTCGACCTGACCGAGCACCCCGGCCCCGCGGACGAGCGCGGACTGACAGAACAGGCAGCCTGAGATGGCCACGGCGAACACCGTCCCCGCGCCCCGCACCGCCCCCTCGCGCTCCTCGCTCGCGGTCCTGAGGTCCGAGGCCCGGCTCTTCCTCCGCGAGCCCGGCAGCCTGTTCTGGATCCTCGCCTTCCCGACCGTACTCCTGACGATCCTCGGCCTGATCCCGTCCTTCCGGGAGCACGACGACGCGCTCGGCGGGCGCCGCGTCATCGACCTGTACGTACCCGTGGCCGTGCTGCTCGCCATGATCATGGCCGGTCTGCAGGCGATGCCGCCCGTACTCACCGGCTACCGCGAACGCGGGATCCTGCGCCGCATGTCCACCACCCCCGTGCGGCCCTCCGCGGTGCTCGGCGCGCAGATCGTCCTGCACGGCGCAGCCGCGCTCGGCTCCACCCTGCTGGTGATGGCCGTCGGCCGGATCGCCTTCGGAGTGCGGCTGCCGGGGCAGCCGTTCGGGTATCTGCTCGGGCTGCTGCTGGCCGTCGCCTGCGTGCTGGCGCTGGGCGCGCTGGTCTGTGCCGTCTCGCGCACCACCAAGATCGCGGCCGCCATCGGCTCGGCCGTCTTCTTCCTGATGATGTTCACCGCGGGCGTCTGGGTGCCGGTGCAGGTCATGCCCGACGTACTCCGCCACATCGTCCAGGTCACCCCGTTCGGCGCGGCGTCCCAGGTGCTGGACCGTGCCGCCACGGGTGCCTGGCCGAGCTGGGCGTACCTCGGGGTGGTGGCGCTGTGGACCGTGCTGGCGGCGGCGGGCGCGATCCGTACGTTCCGATGGGAGTGAACGGAACGGGGCAGACTTCACCCATGAAGACGGGGGAGACGACAGCGGAGCAGTGGTGGGAGCGGTTCTTCCGGCACGGACCGTACGCACTGCTCGGCCTGGCCGCGGGAGTCTCGGCCGTGACCAGCGGGCTCATCATGTCCCGCACGGACGTGTACGCCGTAGCGGTGCTCTTCCCGGCAGCGCTCGCCCTCCAGCTCCTGTGGAGCCGGTTCCCGGCGGAGCAGGGATCACCCGCGGCCCAGTGCCACTTCGTCGTCCGTACTCTGCTGGCCCTCGGACTGACCTGGTGCAACCCGTTCTTCTCGATCTACGCGGTGCTGGGCTACTTCGACTCGGGCCGGCTGCTTCCGGAGCGGCGCGTGCGGGCCGGGCTGCTGGCCACCGCCGTCATCATGGCGGGCGCGCAGTCCGGCAGCGGCCTGCCGCCGGCCACCTTCATGAACTGGGTCGTCTTCGGCATCGTGCTGGCTGTGCACGTGAGCCTCACCATGGTCTTCGCCCAGATCGGCAACCGGGAGGCCGAGCAGGCGCGTACCCGGACCGACACCATCACCGCACTGGAGTCGGCCAACGCCCGGCTCGAACAGGCCCTGGCGGAGAACGCCGGCCTGCACGCCCAACTCCTCGTGCAGGCACGCGAGGCCGGGGTGGCCGACGAGCGGAGCCGGCTGGCCGCGGAGATCCACGACACGATCGCCCAGGGCCTCACCGGCATCATCGCCCAGCTCCAGGCCGTGACCTCCACGGCCGGGACCGACCCCGCGCTCGCCGGTGAGCACCTCGCCCGGGCCGCCGCACTCGCCCGGCACAGCCTCGGCGAGGCGCGCCGCTCCGTGCACAACCTCGTTCCGTCGGCGCTGGAACACGACGACCTGCCCGGAGCCCTGAAGAAGACGGTGGCCACCTGGTCGGAACGGACCGGGGTCCGGGCCGAGTTCACCGTCACCGGCGCCGCCGAGCCCTTGCACGACGAGGTCGGCGCCACCCTGCTGCGCATCGCGGAGGAGGCCCTGGCCAACGCGGCCCGGCACGCCGGGGCGTCCAGGGCCGGCATCACCCTGTCCTACATGGGCGACGAGATATCGCTGGACGTACGGGACGACGGCCGCGGCTTCGACCCGGCCGCGCTGCCGCCGTACCGGGGCGCCGGCGGATTCGGGCTCGGCGGCATGCGGGCGCGCGCCGAACGCATCGCGGGCACGGTCGAGGTGGAGACCGGCCCCGGCCTCGGCACCGCGGTCTGCGCCCGGGTCCCGATGGTCCGCCGGGCCCAGGGCACTTCGGCACAGTACGGTGGGCCGCTATGGACCGGGAACCCGCACGCGTCATCACGTTGATCGTCGTCGACGACCACCCCGTCGTACGGGACGGACTGCGCGGCATGTTCGAGTCGGCGGCGGAGTTCCGGGTGCTGGGTGAGGCGGCCGACGGTGTCGAGGGCGTCGACATGGCCGCCCGGCTCGACCCCGACGTCGTGCTCATGGACCTGCGGATGCCGGGCGGCGGCGGAGTCGCGGCGATCGCCGAACTGACCCGGCGCGGCGCCCGGTCCCGGGTCCTGGTCCTCACCACGTACGACACCGACTCCGACACCCTGCCCGCGATCGAGGCGGGTGCCACCGGCTATCTGCTCAAGGACGCGCCCCGCGACGAGCTCTTCACCGCCGTCCGTGCCGCCGCCGACGGGCGCACCGTCCTGTCGCCCGCCGTCGCCTCCCGGCTGATCTCACGGGTGCGTACTCCGCTCGCGCCCGGCCACGAGACGCTGTCCGCGCGGGAGCGCGAGGTACTCCGGCTCGTCGCCCGGGGCACGTCGAACCGCGAGATCGCCGCCGAGCTGTTCATCAGCGAGGCGACCGTGAAGACCCACCTCACCCATGTCTTCGCCAAACTGGGCGCCAAGGACCGTGCCGCCGCGGTCGCGGTCGCGTACGAGCGCGGCATCCTCGGCTGACCGTCACGACCGCACCCGCAGCAGCAGCACCGAGCGCGCCGGCACCTCGAAGACCGCGCCGCCCTCGTGGACCGTGCCCGGTGCGGCGGACTGGTCCTCCCGCGAGGTGTCCAGGACCAGTTCGTACGCGTCCGCCCACGGCGGTCCCGGCAGCAGGAAGTCGGCGGGACGGTCCCCGGCGTGCAGCACCGCGAGGAAGCTGTCGTCGGTCACCTGCTCGCCCCGGGCGTCGCGGCCCGGGATGTCGCGGCCTGAGAGGTAGAGCCCGACCGTGGCGGCCGGTGCGTACCAGTCCTCCTCCGTCATCTCCGCGCCCTGCCGGGTGAACCACGCCAGGTCCCGCAGCCCGTCGGGCGCCTGGGACCGCCCGGAGAAGAACGCCCGGCGCCGCAGTACCGGATGGGTGTGGCGCAGCGCCAGCACCCGGGACGTCAGCTCGGTCAGCTCCCGCCACTGCGGCTGTTCCAGCAGCGACCAGTCCACCCAGCCGATCTCGTTGTCCTGGCAGTAGGCGTTGTTGTTGCCGTCCTGGGTGCGGCCCATCTCGTCGCCCGCGACGAGCATCGGCACCCCCGTGGAGAGCAGGAGCGTGGTGAGAAGGTTGCGCAGCTGGCGGCGGCGCAGCGCGTTGACACCCGCGTCTTCGGTCTCGCCCTCGACGCCGCAGTTCCAGGCCCGGTTGTCCGAGGTGCCGTCCCGGTTGCCCTCGCCGTTGGCCTCGTTGTGCTTGTGCTCGTAGCTCACCAGGTCGCGCAGGGTGAACCCGTCGTGCGCGGTGACGAAGTTGACGGAGGCGTACGGCCGCCGGCCGCCCCAGGCGTACAGGTCGCTCGACCCGGTCAGCCGGTAGCCCAGATCGCGCACGTCCGGGAGGGCGCCTCGCCAGAAGTCCCGTACGGCGTCCCGGTAGCGGTCGTTCCACTCGGTCCACAGCGGGGGGAACGCCCCGACCTGGTACCCGCCGTTGCCGACGTCCCACGGTTCGGCGATCAGCTTCACCCGGCGCAGCACCGGGTCCTGGGCGATCACCGCGAGGAAGGGGGACAGCATGTCGACGTCGTGCATCGAACGGGCCAGCGCCGCGGCCAGGTCGAAACGGAATCCGTCGACGCCCATCTCCGTCACCCAGTACCGCAGCGAGTCGGTGATCAGCCGCAGTACGTTCGGCTGCACCACGTGCAGGGTGTTGCCGCAGCCCGTGTAGTCCGCGTATCTGCGGGCGTCGGCCTGGAGCCGGTAGTAGCCGCGGTTGTCGATGCCGCGCAGCGACAGCATCGGGCCCAGTTCGCCCGCCTCGGCCGTGTGGTTGTAGACGACGTCGAGGATCACCTCGATCCCCGCGTCGTGCAGGGCGCGCACCATCCGCTTGAACTCGCCGACCTGTTCGCCCGCCGTGCCGCTCGCGGAGTACGCGGCGTGCGGGGCGAAGTACCCGATCGAGTTGTAGCCCCAGTAGTTGCGCAGCCCGCGCCGCAGCAGATGGTCCTCGTGGGCGAACTGGTGCACCGGCAGCAGCTCCACGGCCGTCACCCCGAGGCGCCGCAGGTGGCCGATGGCCGCCGGGTGCGCGAGCCCCGCGTAGGTGCCGCGCAGCTCCTGGGGGATACCGGGGTGGCGGGCGGTGAAGCCGCGGACGTGCAGCTCGTAGATGACGGAGTCGGCCCAGGGCGTCTTGGGGCGGCGGTCCTCGGCCCAGTCGTCGTCGTCATGGACGACGACCCCCTTGGGGACGTACGGAGCGGAGTCCCGTTCGTCGCGCACGGTGTCGGCGACATGCTGCTGGGGCCAGTCCCTCACATGGCCGTACACCTCGGCCGGAAGGGTGAAATCGCCGTCGACCGCCCGAGCGTACGGATCGAGGAGCAGCTTCGCCGCGTTCCACCGGGCGCCGGTCCACGGATCCCAGCGGCCGTGCACCCGGTAGCCGTAGCGCCGGCCGGGGCGTACGCCGGGCACGAAACCGTGCCAGATCTCGTGGGTCAGTTCGGCCAGCGGGAGTCGGGTCTCGGTGCCGTCCTCGTCGAAGAGGCAGAGTTCGACGGCCTCCGCTCCGCCGGCCCAGAGGGCGAAGTTTGTGCCCGCGACCCCGTCGGGGCCCACTCTGAAGCGGGCTCCCAGAGGGGTCGGCGCCCCCGGCCACACCGCGGGCGCCCGCTGCGCGGGGCCGGTGGCCCGGCCGGATCCGGTGGCCGGCGCAGGCTCCGCCGCCGCCGTCCCGGACGGCCCCGTGGCCGTCCTCGGCACTGCCTCCTGCTCGGCTGCGCTCGACACCTGCTGCCTCCCGCGGCTCATGGGACCGGCACCGGAAATGGGGTGTGCGGCGTCCCGGCCGCGGCTCCCCGAGTGTGGTCGTCCCCTCTGTTCTGCCCACGAGGGGGCCCGCACTCACGTTTCCCCCGGACCGCCCCCGTCGTTGGGGGGACGTGAACCACGTAGCGAAGAAGGCAGGGGCGAGCCCGGCGACCGTGAAGGCCCGGTCGGGACTGCTCGCCGTACTGGCCGTACTGGCTGTCCTGACGGGCTGCTCGGGTACGGATTCGATCATCGGCGGGAAGTCCCGCTCGCCGCAGGAAGCCATCCGGATCACCCCGCAGGACGGGGCCGGCGACGTCGCGCCGGACACCCGGGTCGAGGTGAAGGTGCCCGACGGGCGGCTGGAGAGCGTCGAGGTGACCCGGATCGAGGACGCGCAGCAGCAGGAGGTGCGTGGCCTGATCGCCGAGGACGGGCTCTCCTGGTCCCCGCAGGGGGTGTCCGCCCGGCTCGGGCTCGCCGCCAAGTACAGCGTCGACGTGGTGGCCGTGGACGGTGCGGGGCACCGCGCGGCCCGCCACACCACCTTCACCACGGAGGTCCCAGGGCACCGCTTCATCGGGTACTTCAAACCGGAGAACCGGTCGACGGTCGGCACCGGCATGATCGTCTCCTTCGCGTTCAACCGGCCCGTCACCCGTCGCGCGGCCGTGCAGCGGGCCATCCGGGTGACGGCCGATCCGGCGGTGGAGATCGCGGGGCACTGGTTCGGCGACAAGCGGCTGGACTTCCGCCCGGCCGCCTACTGGCAGCCGGGCACCGAGGTGACCGTCGAGGTGGGGCTGCGCGATGTGGAGGGGGCGCCGGGGGTGTACGGCAGCCAGCGCAAGACGGTCCGGTTCACCATCGGCCGGGAGCAGGTGTCCCGGGTGGACTCGGCCGCGCACACGATGGAGGTGCGCCGGGACGGACAGCTCGTCTCCTCCGTCCCGATCACCGCGGGCTCCCCGACGACGACCACGTACAACGGGAAGATGGTGGTCAGCGAGATGCACGAGGTGACACGGATGGACGGGCGGACCGTCGGCTTCGGCGGTGAGTACGACATCAAGGACGTCCCGCACGCCATCCGGCTCACCGAGTCCGGCACCTTCCTGCACGGCAACTACTGGTCCGACGAAGACATCTTCGGTTCGACCAACGTCAGCCACGGCTGCATCGGGCTGCGCGACGTGCAGGGCGGCAGCGGCTCCACCCCGGCCGGCTGGTTCTTCGACCGGACGCTGATCGGGGACGTCGTCGAGGTCGTCAACTCCAAGGACAAGAAGGTCGCTCCGGACAACGGTCTGGGCGGCTGGAACATGGACTGGAAGCGCTGGAAGGCGGGTTCCGCACTCCGCTGACACCCGGGGGCGTCCCCCCGGTCCCTCTCGACGGCGCGGCCGCTTCGGCCGCGCCGTCCGGCGTACCGGCCCCATGGCGGCGGCAGCGCGCCCGACCAGGCGAAGTCCTGGGGCGAGTTGGGACTGAACGGTGACATTCCGGAGGAGATCTGCCCGCAGTCGGTGTGATTATCTTTCGCTGAGCGCGCGTGTGCAGCGTGCGGGGGTGGGAGCCTGCGGGCTCCCTGGGGCCTTGGCGGGACCAGGCCGTGTGAGGGGAGACGACCACATTGAACGGGCAGCCGATATCGGGGGCATCGGCCGGGGCGGACAGCAGGCGGCGGGGGCGAGGGTCCACGGGTCTGGCGGCTCTGGTACTGGGCGCGCTGCTGTTGCTGGTGACGGCGTGCGGCGGGGGAGACACCGACGGCGGGAGCAAGGGCGGCAAGGCGGTCGGAGCGGGGACCGGGGACACCACGGCCTCGCAGGCCGTCGTGAACATCGTGCCGAAGGACGGCGCCGACTCCGTCGCCACGAGCGGGGCGCTGAAGATCTCGGCCGAGCAGGGGAAGCTGGCCACGGTCAAGGTCTCCGACCCGAAGGGGGCCGAGGTCGAGGGGAAGATCGCGGCCGACGGTACGAGCTGGGCGCCGGAGCGGCACCTGGCGTCGGCGACGAAGTACACCGTCCACGCGGTCGCCAAGGACGTGAAGGGCCGTGAGTCGGCGAAGGACACCACCTTCACCACGCTGGTCCCGAAGAACACCTTCATCGGGCAGTACACCCCGGAGGACGGTTCCACGGTCGGCGTCGGAATGCCCGTCTCGATCCACTTCACCCGGGGCATCACCGACCCGGAGTCGGTCGAGCGGGCCATCGAGGTGACGGCCGAACCCGCCGTCGAGATCGAGGGCCACTGGTTCGGCAACGACCGTCTGGACTTCCGTCCCGAGGACTACTGGGCCGCGGGCACCAAGGTGACCGTGAAGCTCGACCTCGACGGTGTCGAGGGACGTCCGGGGGTCTACGGCAAGCAGGCCAAGACGGTCTCGTTCACCGTCGGACGCCGGCAGGTCAGCACCGTCGACGCGGAGTCGCACCGGATGAAGGTCGTCCGCGACGGCAGGCAGATCAAGGACATCCCGATCTCGGCGGGCGCCCCGGCCACCACCACGTACAACGGCCAGATGGTCATCAGCGAGAAGCTCCGGGTGACCCGGATGAACGGTGACACCGTGGGCTTCGGCGGCGAGTACGACATCAAGGACGTGCCGCACGCGATGCGCCTGTCCACGTCGGGCACGTTCATCCACGGCAACTACTGGGGCGGTTCGGGCATCTTCGGCTCGACCAACACCAGCCACGGCTGTGTCGGTCTGCAGGACGCGCGCGGTGCCGGTGACCCGAGCACTCCGGCTGCCTGGTTCTTCAACAGCTCCCTCATCGGGGACGTCGTGGTCGTCAAGAACTCCCACGACAGCACCATCCAGCCGGACAACGGTCTCAACGGCTGGAACATGAGCTGGTCGGAGTGGACCAAGTAGGGCCCGGCACCGGGCACGAACGCGACGTCGGCTCCCAGGACCTCGGTGAGGTACTGGGAGCCGACGTCGTTCTGCGCGAGGGGCGGCACAGCGGAATTCCGGCGGACACTCGATACGTACGCAACCGTCCGGTTCGTTACGTGAGTGATGTTCCGGGCTCTGCGGAGGGCGACGGCCCTTCCGTGGCGCGGGAATTATTCGGTGAGGCGGAAAAGTTCTCCGCCAGGCCTGTCGGGTCCGCCGGAAAAGGGTCGTCGACGAGGCCCGCCCGGGTCAGGACAACACCGGCTTGGAAACGGCTGATGGCGCCCTGTTCATCCATGATTTCCGCTATATGCCGACGGCAGGTGCGGACCGATATGCCGAGTCGGCGAGCCACCATTTCGTCCTTGTGGCCCATCGCCATAAGGCGCACTATCGACTTCTTGAGGGCGTCGATCGTGTGCGGGGTGTCCTTTGCGTCGGGAATGAGCGGGCATGCGGTGTTCCACAGGTTCTCGAAAGCGGCACAGGCGAACGCCACCATCGCCGGGTCCCGCACCGCGACCGCCGCCGTCATGCCGGCCTCCCCCGAGGAGTCCGGTGAGTGGGGCAGGACGAGGGTTTCGCGGTCGAAGGCGACGAGCGGATCGATCAGTTCGGCGCTGGTCCTGACCTCGGCCCCGTGCTGGGTCAGCTCCCGGACCAGAGCGCGTGTGACCAGGTCGCCGCGTACGGCGTGCTGGTAGATCAGCCGGGCCCGCACTCCGCGGCCCAGCAGGTCCAGGGCGATGGTCCGGGCGGCCGGGAACGCGTGACAGGGGCGGGCGCCGCTCGGCAGTACGAGGAGGAGTTCTCGCTCGCAGCGGCTGCTCATCCCGCTGACCAGTGTGTGAAAGGCCGTGACGCCCGCGGGGCCGCCTGCCGTGAAGGGCGGAGGGTCCACCGGGGCCGGCCGTCTCTCGTCGCGGTCGAACGGTGGCCCGCCGCCGCGGATGCGTTGCGACGGTGCGCCGTGGTCCAGTGGTGTGCGTTCCCCGACCGAGTGGGACCCTCTGGCTGCCGGCATTCGCTGCTCCCCCTTGCGCCCGCAGGTCGTTCGGGCGTCAACTATAAGGTATCCAGATTTCGTGAAAAGAAATGGAGTGCAAATCCACTCACGAGTGATCCGAGAGTACGGCCAAGCAGTGGAGAGAGGGAATACGCAAAGTTTCGCAACGGGTGGCGGAAATTAACACAAGGGTGCTCGGTGGGGACGGCCCGGTGGTGCTGGGTCAGGGAATTGTCTCCCTCGTCCAGGATTTCCGGTAAGTTATTCCGATTTGGTTCGGTCGATCATGAGCGTAACTGAGTGGGTTGCCCATCGAACAACATTTACTCAATTAATGCGTTTCATTTACTTTCCCTTTACTTGCGTTCAGATCGTGACACCGTTTGGGCACGCCGCATGAAGGGAACGCGGAACAATTCCGGCGCGCGCCCGCACCGGGCGGCCCGTGGACGGGCGGGCTGCTTCAGCCCGGCAGGACGATCGCGGTCAGGACGAAGCCGTGCCCCACGGTCCAGCGCCCCGGGAACGTGCCGTGACGGTGCCCGGCCACTTCGGGTCCGGGCACCAGGAGCCGCGCCGAGAACGTGCCCGCGCCGGGGTCGAAGTCGAGCTCCGCCTCCGTGAAGTCGAGCTCGCGCCGGGTCAGCGGATACCAGGTCTTGAACACCGATTCCTTGGCGCTGAACAGCACCCGGTCCCAGTGCACGTCCGGGCGCTGCCGGGAGAGTCCGGCGAGCGCGGCCCGCTCGCGCGGCAGGGAGACGACCTCCAGGATGCCGTCGGGCAGTGGCAGATTCGGCTCCGCGTCGATGCCGAGTGACACGGCGACCTCGGTGCGGGCGACCGCCGCCGCACGGAAGCCGGTGCAGTGGGTCATGCTGCCGGCCACACCGGCCGGCCAGTCGATCGCGCCCCGCTTCCCCGGCACCAGGGGAACCGGGGGAATCCCGAGCTTGTCCAGGGCGCTGCGTGCGCACATCCGGACGGTGGTGAACTCGGCGCGGCGGTGCGGCACCGAACGGGCGATCGCCGCCGTCTCCGCCGGGAAGAGCCCGCGGCCGTCCGCGGGCGGCGGATCTCCGAACACGCTCACGGCGGCCACGTCCGGAGGCAGCACGGCGCCGATCATGCCGTGTGCTCCGACGCGGGGCCCGGCAGGATCTGGCGCAGCGGCGAGCGGGGCGGCCGGGAACGCCACTCCCTCGGGTACCCGATCGACACCTCCTCGAAGCGGACGCCGTCGTGCCAGGTGACCCTCGGGATGTGGAGGTGGCCGTAGACGACGGCGGCCGCCCGGAAGCGCAGGTGCCATTCCGCGGTCAGCTCCGTGCCGCACCACTGGGCGAACTCGGGATACGTCAGGATCCGCGTGGGGTCCCGGACCAGCGGATAGTGGTTGACCAGGACCGTGCGGTGCCGCGGGTCGACGGCCGCGAGCCGTTCCTCGGTGAGGGCGACCCGGGCGCGGCACCAGGCGTCACGCGACGGGTACGGGTCGGGGTGGAGCAGGTACTCGTCGGTGCACACCACCCCCGCCTCGTGGGCGACGCGCAGGGACTCCTCCTTCGTGTGGGTCCCGGGAGCGCGGAAGGAGTAGTCGTACAGCACGAACAACGGGGCGACGGTGACGGGCTCCTCGCCGCCGTGCCAGACCGGGTACGGATCCTCCGGGGACGACACGCCCAGTTCCCGGCACAGTTCGACCAGGGACTCGTAGCGTTCCACGCCGCGCAGAGTGACGGGGTCGGCGGGATGGGTCCACAACTCGTGGTTGCCGGGGGCCCAGACGACCTGGCGGAATCGCCCGGCGAGGAGTCCCAGCGCCCAGGCGATGTCCTCGAACTTCTCGCCGACATCCCCTGCGACGAGCAGCCAGTCGTCATCGGACTCCGGCCGGATCGACTCGGTGATGCGCCGATTCTCCGTATGGGCGACGTGCTGGTCGCTGAGCGCGAACAGCTTTCCGGGGGTCAAGGAGGTCAGTCCTTCCATCGGGTTGCAGCCGGCTGATCGGACCGGCCCGGCCGGTGGGAGTGTCCCCGGCCGGCCGGACCGCTTCGGCTCATCAGACCGCTTCGGCCGTGGAGACCGCAAGGTGGAGGTCGACCGGAAGATCCTGCCGGCGCGTGATGTTGAGCTTGCGGTAGACGCGCGTCAGGTGCTGCTCGACGGTACTGACGGTGATGTGCAGCTTCAGGGAGATCTCCCGGTTGGTGTAGCCGCTCGCCGCGAGAGTGGCCACCCGGCGCTCGGAGTCGCTGAGCTTCGTGTCGAGATCGGAGCGGAACTCCTCCGGGGCGCCGCGCCGGCGCATCCGGTCCTCCGGACCGAGTTCCGGGCTGAACTCCTCGCACAGGGTCTCGGCACCGCACTCCCGGGCCAGGCTCCAGGCCCTGCGGATCACCGAGTCCGCACGGGCGGGCTCGCCGACCGCCCGCAGGGCGCGGCCCAGCTCCGCGAGTGAACGGGCCAGCTCCACCCGGTCGCCGGACCGGCTGAGCTCATCGACCGACTGGTTGAGCAGGGTGAGCCGCTGGCGCGGATCCGAGGTCACCGCGCGTAGACGCAGGCTGATTCCGCGCACCCAGGGCCGGCGCGCGTCCGGGTCGGCGAACTGCTGCTCCACGAGAGTCCTGGCCCGCTGGGTCTCGCCGAGCCGGAACAGAACGTCGGCCGCGTCCGTGCGCCAGGGCAGCACCGCCGGCCGGTCCACGCCCCAGCTCCTGGCGAGCCGGCCCGCTTCCAGGAAGTCGCCAAGGGCAGCGTGGAGCTGATGCGTCGCCATCAGGTAGAGACCGCGGGCGCGCAGATACGCGAGGCCGTGGGTGCTCTTGAACAGTGTGTCCGAGACGGGCTGGTGGAGCTGGCGGGCGACTGCCGCATGGTTCCCCATGAGCGTGCGCGCACGGATCAGGGTGGCGGTCGGGCTCCCGATGAACGCGCTGCTGCTCTGTTCCGGCAGGCAGTCGAGTGCCCGGCACGCGTACTCCTCGGCGGAGTGCAGATCGCTCAGCCGCAGAAGCACCGCCGCGAGAGCCGAGGAGAACAGGGCCTGCCAGGCCGGGGCCTTCTGCCGCTCGGCCTCGGAGATCAGCTCGCGGCAGCAGGCGGCGGCCTGTTCGGGGTGACCGAAGTAGGCGAGTGACCGCAGCGCCCGCATGACCGGTTCCAGGGTGTCTTCGGTGAGGACGGTCGTACGCAGGAAGCGTTCGGCGGCCGTGGTCTCCGTACTGCTCCCGGCCCCGGGCGCGAGCCTTCCCTCACCGGGGCCGGGCGGATTCTCGGTCCGGGTGCCGGTGACTCCGGGGTCCTCGTCCGGGCGGGGTCCGAATCCGTTGCGGTCCTGGCCCCCGGTGCTGCCCGCCACGGTCTCCCGGAGGATCCTGGACATCACCTCTCCCGCCTCGGCGACCCGGCCCTGGCAGGTGAGGAGTTCGGCCAGCGGTGCCAGGCGCTCCGCGGCCAGGCGGCCGGCGCGGAGCACTGCGAGCGGAGCGGACAGGTGCTTCTCCGCCCGTCCTGGGTTGACCCGCCAGGTGACGGCCGCGAGCCGGGTCTTGATGTCGGCCCGCTGCTGCTCGTCACGGCTCAGTTCATGGGCGAGTTCGAGAGCCTGGGTCGCCCGGGCGGGGTCGCTGTGCGTCAGCAGGTCCTCGGCGGCCTCCCGCAGTACGTCCACCGCCCAGGGGAGGGCGATGAGCGATCCGCCCAACTGGGCCGCGGTGAGCAGATGTCCGGAGATCCGGGTGACGGATTCGCCCTCCGCGTGGAGGAGTTCGCCGGTACGCAGATGCAGGCCGGCCAGCACATCGGCCGGGACCTGATCGAGGACGGCCGTCTGGGTGTGCGGGTGCGGGAAACGGTGACCGCTGAGGATGCCGGAGGCGGACAGCGAGGCGACCGACTGCGCGGCGGTGAACGCCGGGATGCCCAGGAGTCTGCCGGCCCGTTCCGGGGTGTACGCGTCGCCCAGCACGGCGAGCGCCGCTCCGAGGTCCAGCATGCGCGGCCCGCTGTGCCGCAGACAGGTCAGGACTGCCTGTCCGAACAGCCCGCCCTGCTCGGGGCGGAAGTCGTCGGTGGTGGCGGGCGCGGAGCGGTACTCCTCCAGGAGCGCGCGCAGCAGCAACGGGTTGCCCCCGCTGATCGCGTGCAGCTCGCCCGAAAGTGCCTCGCGCGGTGTGGGGCCGGGGGAGGTGGCCGCGACGCGCCGGCAGCCCTCGGGGGTGAGCCGCCGCAGCCGGATGCGCCGGACGTTGCGGCTGCGCAGCAGCTCCGTACCGAAGGAGGCGTCCTGGCTGTCCTGGTGCAGGGGTGTCGTGAGCACCAGCAGCATCCGGGTGGAGCGGCTGTGCCGGACGATGTGCTGGAGATAGCGCAGGGAGGCGCTGTCCGCGTGGTGCACGTCGTCGACGGAGATCACGACCGGCGTCGTCGCGCTCAGCAGCTCCAACGCCGCCTGGAACTCGCGCATCGCGCTGACCTGCGGTTCGCCGTCCGGCGCCGCGGAGAACTCGGGGAGCGCGCCGGCCGGTGCGTCCCCGGTCAGCTGCCGCATCAGTCCCAGAGGGAGATCCCGCTCGGTCGGTGAACCGAACGCCCGCAGGACGAGGTCGTCCGCATCGGCCCATTCGGCGAGGGAGTCGATGAGTTCACTCTTGCCGCATCCCACGGCTCCCTCGATGACGACGATGCGGGTCGCGCCGCCCCGGCACTCACCGAGCGCGGTGCGCAACGCCCTTACTTCCAGCTCTCTTTCGGCAAAATCCACAGTGTCCCCCGAACCCATGCTGCGCTTCGACTTGTCCCGGCATTGGGAAAAATGCCCTGATGGAACGCGTGTGGCGTATATGGAACGCGTGTGCGTACGCTACACGCCTATGAGTGTGGCGCACGCTTGCCGCATCCTCTAGTGGCCACAAGCTGCACGCATGGCGGATCAGCGGCGTGTTCGGCATATTCCGGTCAACACTTCGCCGTTCCAAGGCAGTTGGGTCGGTCTAAGATGCCCCGACGGCTTCAAGGCGAGGGTGGTGCTGTGGGTCACCGTGAAGATCTTCTGGAAGGCGCGAAGCGCTGTCTGCTGGAGAAGGGCTTCGCCCGGACGAGTGCCCGGGACATCGTGGCGGCATCGGGAACCGCCCTGGCGTCGATCGGGTACCACTACGGTTCCAAGGACGCCCTGCTCGTTCAGGCCTACGTCCAGGCGATGCAGGAGTGGGCGGACGAGTTCGGTCCGGGCACCGCGATCGGGGCCGATCTCGAATCCGCGTCGTCGCCGATCGAGCGCTTCGAACTGGTCTGGAACCGTATCGTCGAGATCTTCCCCGAGCGCAAACCCCTGTGGGCGCTGAGTGTGGAGGTCGCCGTGCACGCGGAGAACCTGCCGCAGATGCGCGAAGGGCTCTCCAAGGCACAGCCGTTCGGCTGGTCGGCGCTGGTGGCTCTCTTCCACGGCGTGGACGAGAGCGAGGTCGACGAGCAGATGGCGGTCACCCTCGGCCGGTTCTACGCCGCCCTGCTCAACGGCGTGATGTCGCTGTGGCTGTTCTCGCCGGAGACCGCGCCCTCGGGGCGTGATCTGGCCGAGGCGATGAGGGCGATCCTGGTGCTGCACCAGGGTGCCGTCGCCGGCGCGGGCCCGGCCGCCTGAACGGGGCGGGCCCCAACGGCCGGGAGGACACGGCGGATCGGGGTGCCGACGGCTGTGGCGGCGGGCCGTGCGTCGCCGCGCGCTCAGGGCTCGTCGCGGACCAGGCCGGCGTCCCGCAGCTCGCTGACCCAGATGTCCATGTCGGTACGGGTGTTCTCCGGGTCCGTACACCACAGTTCGGCCAGCATCTCGGCCGCCGGGCCGAGTTGGCCGTTGTGCTGGCGCAATGCGATCCACATGGCTGCGGCGACGGGGCTGCACCGGTAACTGGTGCCGTCCGCCGCGGTGAGGAATTCGAGGTACCCGTCCTCGGTGACGCGTGAGGTGACGCCGTTCTCTGGTCGTACCGGCACTCTGGCCTCCGTAGTCGATAGCCGGTCGGTGACGGCCAACCATGGGAAGGAGGCGTGACCGTGTTGCACGGGGCGGGGATGGGATGTCTGTCCGGGCGGTGCGTTTACCGGCGCCGACCGGGGATGCCTCGCACATCGGCTCTTGAGGGCGGACTGCCCGATGCTGCGATAGACGCTAGTCTAGTACGGTCGTCTAGATTCTGGTGAGGGAAGCGCAACTCTGTCCGGAATACATTGCCCGGTACATGAAGTACGCCTGCCCCGGCGGCGATTCCGGGGCAGGCGTACTGGGGCCGGGACGGGATGCCGGTCGCCGGCGCCCCGTACGGGACTCACCCGTGTGCGGCCGGGAGCGACGGCCGGACGTGCCGTCGTTCCCCGCCGTTCACGATCCGACCGTCAGCGCGCTCGTGCGGGCGCGGATCAGGTCGAGGACCGGGGCCACATGGGAGTCGAGGAAGAAGTGGCCGCCGGGGAACACCTGCAGCTCGAACGACGCCGTGGTGTGCTCGCGCCATGCGGCCGCCTCGTCGGCCGTCACCTGTTGATCGGTGTCACCGACGAGCGCCACGATGTCCAGGCCGAGCGGCGGCCCCGGCCGGTAGCGGTAGGTCTCCGCGGCCTTGTAGTCGCTGCGGATCGCCGGAAGGATCATGCGCAGGATCTCGGGATCGCCGAGCACCGCGGCATCGGTGCCGCTCAGCTGGGTGATGTCGGCGATGAGGCGGTCGTCGTCCGCCAGATGCACGCGCTCGTCCCGCACCCGGGAGGGCGCCCGGCGGCCGGAGGCGAACAGCGTCCCCGGTGATGTCCCAGCGGCCTCCAGCCGGCGGGCCACCTCGAACGCGAGCGTGGCTCCCATGCTGTGGCCGAACAGGGTCAGGGGCAGGTCCTTCCAGGGGCCCAGCTCCTCCACCACGAGGTCGGCCAGCTCCTCGATGTCCTCGACGCAGGGCTCCTGCCTCCGGTCCTGGCGGCCCGGGTACTGGATCGCGAGAACGTCGATCGCCGGGGACAGCGCACGCGACACCGGGAAGTAGTAGGTGGCCGATCCGCCCGCGTGCGGGAAACAGACCAGGCGGGTGCGGGCCTCGGGTGCCGGATGGAAACGCCGGATCCAGGGTCCGGTCTCCCGTGAGTCGTCCGTCATCAGTGCTCTACATCCTTCTTCTGCGGGTGTGACTGCGGGTGTGACTGCGACTGTGGCCGTCGGGCCGGGGCCGGCGGGGGCCGGCGCCCTCGCCTCATCGTGCCGCCCAGCTTCCGGGCGACCGGTAGTGAAGCGGCGCGCTCCACCGGGGCGCCACGCCCCGGCCGGTTTTCGGGCAGTCCGCCGGGGCGCGGCGCAGGCTCAGCAGCGCGGCGGTCACCGCGGCGATCTCCTCGGCGGACGGCACACCGCCGAGGAAGCGCAGCGCCGGTCCGGTGCGGTCCGGGTCCGCGGCTCCGGACACGGGGGAGCAGGCAGCAGTGGTCATGGGTCCGGTCACTCCTCACAGGGCTCAGGTCGGGGGGTTGCCGTGCTTGCGGGCCGGGACGGGCGCGTCCTTGGTCCGCAGCATCGCCAGGGAACGCACCAGCACCGCGCGGGTCTCGGCCGGATCGATCACGTCGTCGACCAGGCCGCGCTCGGCCGCGTAGTACGGGTGCATCAGCTCCTGCTGGTACTCCTTGATCCGCTGCTCGCGGGCCGCCGCGGGATCCGGCGCGGCGGCGATCTCCCGGCGGAAGACGATGTTCGCCGCGCCCTGCGCGCCCATCACCGCGATCTCGTTGGTCGGCCACGCGAAGGACAGGTCGGCTCCGATGGAACGTGAGTCCATCACGATGTAGGCCCCGCCGTACGCCTTGCGCAGGATGACCTGGACACGGGGGACCGTCGCGTCGCAGTAGGCGTAGAGCAGCTTCGCGCCGTGCCGGATGATGCCCTGGTGCTCCTGGTCGGTGCCCGGCAGGAAGCCCGGCACGTCGACCAGTGTGATCAGGGGGATGCTGAACGCGTCGCAGGTCTGGACGAACCGCGCCGCCTTCTCCGAGGCGTGGATGTCCAGCACCCCGGCCTGCGAGGCGGGCTGGTTCGCCACGATGCCGACCGTGTGGCCGTCCAGCCGGGCGAGCGCGCAGATGATGTTGGTGGCCCACCGCGCGTGTACCTCGAAGAAGTCCTCGTCATCGACGATCTCCCGGATCACCGCGCGCATGTCGTACGACTGGTTGGCATGATGCGGCACCAGGCTCAGCAGCGCCTCGCACCGCCGGTCCGCAGGGTCGTCGGTCGGTGCCTCGGGCGGGAGTTCGCGGTTGTTCGCGGGCAGCAGGGAGAGCAGGTGCCTGACTTCGTCCAGGCACTCCGCCTCGTCGTCGTACACGAAGCCGGCCGCGCCGGAGACCGTCCCGTGGACCTCCGCGCCGCCGAGCTGCTCGTGCGTCACGCGTTCGTTGGTGACGGCCTGGACCACGTCCGGTCCGGTGATGTACATCTGCGAGATGTCCCGCACCATGAAGACGAAATCGGTGAGCGCCGGCGAGTAGGTGGCACCGCCCGCGCACGGTCCGAGGATCACGCTGATCTGGGGGATCACCCCGGAGGCCCGCACATTGCGGCGGAAGATCCCGCCGTATCCGGCGAGCGCCGTCACACCCTCCTGGATCCGGGCCCCGGCACCGTCGCTCAGCCCCACCAGCGGGGCGCCGGACGAGATCGCCAGGTCCATCACCTTGTGGATCTTCTGCGCGTGCGCCTCGCCCAGCGAGCCGCCGAAGACCCTGAAGTCATGCGCGTACGCGAACACGGTACGCCCGTGGACCAGGCCCCATCCGGTGATCACCCCGTCCCCGCTCGGCCGCCGGTGCTCCAGGCCGAAGCCCGTGGACCGGTGCCGCCGCAGCGACTCCACCTCCTGGAACGTCCCCGCGTCGAAGAGCAGCTCCAGCCGCTCGGGAGCGGTCAGCTTGCCCCGCGCGTGCTGCTGTTCCGTGGAGCGCGGGCCCATTCCCTCGCGCGCCGCACGCTTCAGCTCCGCGGCCTGAGCCACCAGCGAGCTCAGATCGGGCCGGAACTCCGCGGAGTCGTCACCACCGTTGTTCGACGGGGCGTCCTGAATCACTGACATGGTCCCACCCATCCAAGGCTCGACGGTGCGCGGTGGCTGCTCGCACCGGCGCCAGAATCGGGATAACCGTTCCTCATTGAAGACCCGGTGCGATCCCCGTGCCCTCCCCTAAGTTGTCCGGCACCCCCCTAGGCCCTGTCGGGCCCGGGCCGGCCGGATCCGAACAAAAGGCCCCCCGACAGGCATCGCCGCCTCACGGCCCGCGGACCGGCTCCCGCCCGCCGCCGCTCCGGACCCAGGACCCTTAGGGGCTCTACGGGGCCTCGCCGGGTGGAGGGGAAGTGCCTTTACACCGCCCGGGCGACGGTGCGCCGAGCGTCCAACGCGAATGGCTGTCAACGGAATTGGGACTCGCGAACCTTAGGGGTTTTGGCGGTGGCGGGCAGACCTCAGCCTGGATCCCGACCGGTTCGGAAACGAAGCGCCCGACGGGCTGATCGCTCCGGAACGACGTGCTGAAGGGCAGGACACCATGAGACACGACTTCCGCACCGGCGGTGCGCTGGTCTTCCCCGGCATGAGCCCCACACGCTTCCAGGACTCGGCCAAGTTCATGCTGATCAACCCGGTGGCCCGGCGGCTCGTCGCCGAGGCCGACGACGCGCTCGGCTACTCGCTCGTCGACCGCTACCGCGACACCGAGGGTGACTACAGCGAATACGCGCAGGTCGCCTTCCTCGTCAACTGCCTGGCCCTCGCCGACTGGGCGCAGGACCGGTTCGACCCGCAGCCCGCGCTCTGCGTCGGCCCCAGCTTCGGCGGAAAGACCGCGGCGGCCCACACCGGCGTCCTGGACTTCGCCGACGCGGTCCGCCTGACCGCCGGCTGGGCCAGGCTCCTGGAGTCCTGGTTCGCCGAGAACCACCGCGACGTCGTCACCCACTCGTTCACCCGCGTCCCGCGTCCCGAACTGGACCGCGTGCTCGCCGAACTCGACGAGCGCGGCGAGTGGTACGAGATCGCCTGCCACGTCGACGAGGACTTCTACATGGTGTCGCTGCGCGAGACCGTGCTGGAGTGGCTCGGCAAGCGGCTGCGTTCGGTCGGCGGCCTGCCGCTCTACACGATGCGTCCGCCCATGCACGCGAGCGTCTTCGCCCCCCTGCGCCGGCGGGCCGAGGAAGAACTCTTCGCCCCGCTGACCTTCCACGATCCCCGGATACCGGTCGTCGCCGACCAGGACGGCACCGTGCTGACCACGGGCGACGAGGTCCGCACCATGCTGCTGGACGGCTTCGTCCGTCCGGTCCGCTGGCCCGCCGTCGTCGACGCCCTGCGCCGCCACGGTGTCGGCAAGCTGTACGTCGCGGGACCGGACAGCCTTTTCGGCCGCGTTCCCGTCACCACCGGGAACTTCGACGTCGTCGCCGTGGACCCGAGGACGGCGCTCCAGCCCGTCCGCCGCAGCCTCGCCGCCTGAGCGGGGCCGGGGCACCCCGGACCCGACGCACCTCCGGTGGGACGCGCCCAGGCCGGCGCCGCGCCCCTGCCGCCTGCACCAGGACCGGCCGAGGACTTTCGAGTGAGAGGTACACCATGACCCTTCTGACCAGGACCGACCTGGGATTCGCCTATCTGCAGCTGACCGGGTCGGTCTGGCAGGAGCCGGTGCGGTACACACTGGAGGAACGCCTGGCGGCGCTGGCCGAGAACAACTGTGTCTCGATGGGCATGAGCGTCGAGGAACTGGAGACGTTCCTCGCCGACCACTCGGCGGACAAGCTGCGCGGCCTGCTCTCCGAATACGGGGTCCGGCTGCACGAGCTGGAGGTCCTGTTCGGCTGGAACGCCGGACCGGAGGAGAGCGGCCCCGCCCTGGAGTCGGAGACCCGCCTCTTCGAGCTGGCCGTGCTGGCCGGCATTCCCACCGTCAAGTCCTGCGCCGTGTACCCGACCGGTGTCGAGATGCCCCCCACCGAGGTCCTCGCCGAGCGCTTCGGCGCGATGTGCGACCGTGCGGCCGCCCGCGGGCTGGACGTCTCCCTCGAAGCCATGGCCGTGATGCCCGGCTTCACCTACCAGGTCGCCTCCGACGTCATCGTCGCCGCCGACCGCCCCAACGCCGGTCTGCTCATCGACATGTGGCACCTCTTCCGCGACCCGACGGGCCTCGGCGCGGTCGACCAGCTCACGGGCGCGCAGATCGCCGGCGTGGAGTTCGGGGACGCCCCGAGCACCCCGTCCCCCGACGTCATGAACGAGGTCCTCAGCGGCCGGCTGCTGCCCGGCGACGGCGACTGCGACATCACCGGGCTGCTGCGCACGCTGGACGCCAAGGGCGTCGACGTCACCCCGTCCGCGGAGGTCCTCTCCGCAGACCTGCGGGCGCTGCCGCTCAGCGAGAGCATCGCCCGCACCGCCGCCGCCGTACGCGCCTGCCTCGAGAAGGCCCGTGGCTGAGAGCGCCGCCCCCTACCCACCGAGCGCAGAGACCTCTGGAGAAGGAACCATGTCCGATCTCGTCGACGCATGTCCGCACGCCCAGCCCCGCCCGTTCCCCCTGGAGCGCACCGGCTGCCCCCTGGACCCCGCACCGGAGNAGGACGTCCGGCAGATGCTGGTCGACCCGCGGTTCAGCTCCAACATGGCCGACCCCGGCTACCCGCTCCAGTTCCACTTCCCCATGGAACTGCTCGGCAAGGTCAAGCCGGCCCTGCTCCACATGGACCCGCCGGAGCACACCGCGCACCGCATGATGCTGATGCCGGAACTCAGCGTGAAGCGCGTCGAGGCGATGCGGCCGCGCACCCAGGAGATCGTCGACGAGTGCATCGACGCGATGCTGGAGCGGGGCGGCCCGGTGGACCTGGTGTCTATGCTGTCGATGCCCGTGCCGTCCATCGGCATGTGCGAGCTGACCGGCGTACCGCACGAGTCGCGCGACCTGTTCCACCGCTGGGTCACCCTCCTCGTCACCCAGGGCAGCGCCGAGGAGCACGCCTCGGCCAACGCCGAGGTCGAGGTGCTCCTCTACGAGCTCATCGCCGAGCGGCAGAAGAACCCCGGCGACGACCTGATCAGCAGTCTGCTCCAGCGCAACGGGGAGAAGAA
The DNA here is from genome assembly GCF_019399235.1 of Streptomyces poriferorum. GTDB lineage: Bacteria > Actinomycetota > Actinomycetes > Streptomycetales > Streptomycetaceae > Streptomyces > Streptomyces poriferorum. The sequence continues at coordinate 32,788 of NZ_JAELVH010000037.1, forward strand.
CGAGCTGGAACCGGCCGACATCAGCGCCCTCGTACGGGCCATGATCGCCGCCGGTCACGAGAGCACCGTCAACGGCATCACCATCGGCACCCTCGTCCTCCTCCAGCACCCCGAGCAGGCCGACTGGCTCCGCGAGCACCCCGAGCTGTCGGGCCAGGCCGTCGACGAGCTGTCGCGCTACTCCAGCATCTCCGACCACGGCACCGTCCGCGTCGCGCTGGAGGACGCCGAGATCGGCGGCCAGCTGATCCGCAAGGGCGAGGGCGTCATCTGCTCGCTCTCCGCCTCGAACCACGACCCGGCGGTCTTCAAGGACCCCAACACCCTGGACCTGACCCGCCGCGAGGCACGCCACAACGTGGCGTTCGGCTTCGGACGCCACCAGTGCGCGGGCCAGATGCTCGTCCGTATGCAGCTGGAGGTCGTCTTCACGACCCTGCTGCGCCGCATCCCCGGACTGCGTCTCGACGCGGCCCTGGACGAACTGCCCTTCAAGGCCAACGCCCTCATCGACGGCGTCCACGAGCTGCCGGTGACCTGGTAAAGGAGTTTTCCATGCGTGTGATCGTCGACAAAGAGCGTTGTGTCGCGGCCGGTTCCTGTGTGATCACCTCGCCCGCCGTCTTCGACCAGAACGACGAGGACGGCAAGGTCGTCCTGCTGATCGAGACACCGGACGAGAAGCTGCGTGAGGAAGTCCTGGAGTCCGTCAACGTCTGCCCGGTCGCGGCGCTGAGCGTCGCCGACTAGGGATTCGACCACCCCCCCCGGAAGCCGGGGCACGGGCCCGGAGGGGGGTGGGCCCGTGC
>NZ_JAELVH010000380.1 GCF_019399235.1 Streptomyces poriferorum
AGGACATAGAGACACCCCCCCGCAGCCTCCTCAGGCCTCCGTCCCCCGCGGAGACGAAGGGCCCGGGACCGGACATCCGCCCCGGTCCCGGGCCCTTCGTGCTGCCCACGCACACATGGCTGTGTGCATACAAGTACAAGAATCACCCGAACGGTGAGACCCGGATGGCCCTCATGCCGGATTGGCGGACTGCGACTGCGGCAAAGACTGCCTGGGCCGACCCCGGCGCACGCGGACCCCGCCCCGTGCCCGCAGCGCCCCGGACCCGGCCACCTACCGCTGAGGAGCCCTCCGTGCCCGTGCCCCGTTCGCGCGTTCCGCTGCGCCTCCCGTACGTCGTCTGCGCCGCCCTCCTGCTGCTGCTGGCCGGGTGCTGGGTGGGGCCGCTCGCCGGGCTGGACGGGAGCGGCGCCACCACGAAGGCCGCGGGCGCCTCCGGTGTACCGGGCCCACCCGGTGCCGCCGGCGCACCCGCACAGCCCCGGGCCGCCGTGCCGCCCGTTGCCGTGCCGCCGCTGGAGATCCCGGGGCTGGGGCCGCGGACCCGCGCGCAGATTCCGGCCGGGGCCCACCAGGCGTTCGTCGTCACCGGCCAGTCGCCGGACTCCAACCGCTCCACGGCCGTGCTCTACACCCGGGACGACCCGGCCGTCGGCTGGCGCGCGGCGCTGGCTCCCTGGCCCGCGCACAACGCCCTGAACGGCTGGACGGCCGAGCACTGGGAGGGCGACCTGCGCTCGCCCGTGGGCGTCTTCACCCTGACAGCGGCGGGCGGCCGCCTCGATCCTCCGGAGACCGCCTTCCCGTACGACCTGAGCCCGGACTTCATGGTGGAGGGCGAGGGCTTCCACGGGGAGCCGCTGGAGGGCTCCTTCGACTACGTGATCGCCATCGACTACAACCGCGTCCCCGGCACCTCGCCCCTGGACCACACCCGCCCCCTCGGCGACGAGCGAGGCGGCGGCATCTGGATCCACGTCGACCACGGCGGCCCCACCCAGGGCTGCGTCTCGGTCACCGAGGACCGGATGAAGGAGCTGCTGGGCGTCCTCGACCCGGCGAAGGAGCCGGTCATCGTGATGGGGGACGCGGCGTCGCTGAGCCGCTGAAAGCGGCCGCGCGCCCAGGAGGCAGCCACGTAATCTGGATTCTGCCCGACCGATTCCGAGGAGGCTGGCGTGACCGTGGTCGACGATCGTGTGCTGACCCAGGAGATCTTCGAGGACTTGGCCCGTCATGCCATGCGCGCGGAAGAAGCGCTGCGTCTGGAATTCGTGAACGGGAAACTGGGAGTCAAGGCTGTGCCGGACGGGGACCACGGGCGGATCATCGTCTGGCTCACGCAGATTTGTATGCAGTCGGATCCCCGGAACTGGCTCTTCGGGGAGCAGGGCCTGCACATCGAGACGTACCGAAAGGGCAACGCGCGTCCCGACGGTGCCCTGGCCCGCCTCGACAACTTCGCCGGCCAGGGCGAGTGGGCCGATCCGGACGCCGTCCTGATGGTCGTCGAGGTGACCTCGTACGACGACGACACCGACCGCCGGGACCGTGTCGAGAAGCCGCGCGCGTACGCGGAGACGGGCATCCCCGTCTACCTGCTCATCGACCGCGAGACCTGCGAGGTCAAGGTGCACTCGCAGCCCGACGGGGTGCGGTACGAAACAGTGGTGACCGTGCCGTTCGGTAAGAACGTCCGGTTGCCCGACCCGGTGGGCATCGAGCTGGACACCGAGCCGCTCAAGAACTGGGTCCGCTGACGCGAAACAAGAGGAAGGGGCGGGGCCGCACATCTGCGGCCCCGCCCCTTCGCCGTACGCACATCCGCTACGCGGGCTTCTCCTCCAGGCGCGGGAACAGCACCGCGCCCTTCGTCACCGTCGCACCCGCCGACAGCCGGCCCCAGGTGCCCGCGTCCTGCACACGCTGGTCGGACAGCGCGCCCAGGGACTCCTCGGCGCCCAGGGACTCCCACAGCTTCTGCGAGGTGTCCGGCATGACGGAGTTCAGCAGGACCGCGACCCCGCGCAGCGCCTCGGCGGCCGTGTACAGGATGGTCGCGAGGCGGGCCCTGCCCTCCGGCGACTCGTCCTTGGCGACCTTCCACGGCTCCTGCTCCGTGATGTAGCCGTTGACCTGCTTCACGAAGTCGAAGACCGCCAGGATGCCCGCCTGGAAGTCCAGCTCCTCACCGATCTTCAGGTCGGCCGTGGCGACGGCCTTGGCCAGCCCCTCCTGGACCGCCTGCTCGGCCGCGCCCGAGGCCGTCGCCTCGGGGAGCGCGCCGCCGTAGTACTTGCCGACCATGGCGGCGAGGCGCGAGGCCAGGTTGCCGTAGTCGTTGGCGAGCTCGGAGGTGTAGCGGGCGGTGAAGTCCTCCCACGAGAACGAGCCGTCGCTGCCGAACGCGATGGCCCGCAGGAAGTACCAGCGGTAGGCGTCCACGCCGAAGTGCGAGGTCAGGTCCTGCGGCTTGATGCCCGTCAGGTTCGACTTCGACATCTTCTCGCCGCCGACCATCAGCCAGCCGTTGGCCGCGACCCGGCCCGGCAGCGGCAGACCCTGCGCCATCAGCATCGCGGGCCAGATCACCGCGTGAAAGCGCAGGATGTCCTTGCCGACCAGGTGCACGTTCGCCGGGAACGTACCGTCGAACTTCTCCTGGTTGGCGCCGTAGCCGACCGCCGTGGCGTAGTTGAGCAGGGCGTCGACCCACACGTAGATGACGTGCTTCTCGTCCCACGGGACCGGGACGCCCCAGTCGAACGTCGAGCGGGAGATCGAGAGGTCCTGCAGACCCTGCTTGACGAAGTTCACGACCTCGTTGCGCGCGGACTCCGGCTGGATGAAGTCGGGGTTGGCCGCGTAGAACTCCAGCAGCTTCGGGCCGTACTCGCTGAGCTTGAAGAAGTAGTTCTCCTCCTTGAGGATCTCCACCGGCTTCTTGTGGATCGGGCACAGCTTGACGCCGGCCTCGTCCTCGATGAGATCGCCGGGGAGCTTGTACTCCTCGCAGCCCACGCAGTACGGGCCCTCGTATCCGCCCTTGTAGATCTCACCCTTGTCGTGCAGGTCCTGCACGAACTCCTGCACCCGGTCGGTGTGCCGCTTCTCCGTCGTACGGATGAAGTCGTCGTTCGCGATGTTGAGGTGCTCCCAGAGGGGCTTCCACGCCTCCTCGACGAGCTTGTCGCACCACGCCTGGGGCGTGACGTTGTTCGCTTCGGCCGTGCGCATGATCTTCTGACCGTGCTCGTCCGTGCCGGTGAGGTACCACACCTTCTCGCCGCGCTGGCGGTGCCAGCGCGTGAGCACGTCGCCTGCGACGGTCGTGTAGGCGTGGCCCAGGTGAGGAGCGTCGTTGACGTAGTAAATGGGGGTCGAGACGTAAAACGCCGTCGCCGCCTGCTTCTCGGATCCAGTGGCCGCCATGGTCGAAATCCTAACGGTCCGGGGGAGATCCACTCACACCGATAAACCCGGCCGGGAGCGCGGAGACCTTTGCGAAACATCTGTTCCGGTAGCAAAGACGCATCCTGGGAGGGAGTGGACACGCGTGCACGAGGCAGGGGACATCACGATGCGGGTACTGGTCGCCGAGGACGAGGAGATCCTGGCGGAGCTCGTCGCCACCGGACTGCGGCGGGCCGGGTTCGCCGTCGACACGGTGTACAGCGGTGACGCCGCCCAGGCCTACCTGGGGCTCCACGACTACGACGTCGTCGTCCTGGACCGCGATCTGCCCCGGGTGCACGGCGACGACGTGGCCCGCGGGCTCGTCGCCTCCGGTTCCCGGACCAGGATCCTGATGCTGACGGCCGCCGGGTCCATGGAGGACCGCGTCTCCGGGCTCGACCTGGGCGCAGACGACTACCTGGGCAAGCCGTTCGAGTTCCCCGAGCTCGTGTCGCGGGTCCGCGCCCTGCGCCGCCGCAGCGCCCGCCCCGTACCGCCGCAGCTGGTGCGGCACGGCATCCGGCTCGACAGCGTGCGCCGCACCGCGACCCGGGACGGCCGGGAGCTGGACCTCTCGCCGAAGGAGTTCACCGTGCTCCAGCTGCTGCTGGAGGCCGACGGCGGGACGGTCAGCGCCGAGGAGCTCCTGGAACGGGCCTGGGACGCCAACGCCGACCCCTTCACCGGAGCCGTCCGCGTCTGCATGAGCAAGCTGCGCGGAAAGCTCGGTGAGCCGTCCCTGATCCGCACCGTGCAGGGCGTCGGATACGCCCTGTGAGCGCCTGGGCACGGGTGCCGCACGCCACGATCAGGACCCGCATCGCGCTCGTGTACGGGGGCGTGTTCCTGGTCCTCGGGACCGCGCTCCTCGCCACGGTCAACCTCGCCTCCCGGGCCGGTACCGACTCGCAGGCCCGCGCCATCGCCCGTACCGCCGCGGTCGTCCAGCCCGGATACGCCGTCAATGGCCCCCTCGTCACCCGGAGCAGCCTCGGACCGCCGACCGTCTACGACCTCACCGACGATGTCAGCAACGCGGCCGGGGACCAGCTGCTCAACTGGTCCGCGGCCGCCCTGCTCGTGATGACGGCGTGCGCGGTGGGTGTGGGGTGGTGGACGGCCGGGCGGCTCCTGCGGCCCGTCCACGAGATGACCGCGAAGGCGCGCCGGCTCTCCGCGCACACGCTGCACGAGCGGATCGCCTCCAGCGGGCCCGACGACGAGCTGAAGGAGCTGGGCGACACGCTGGACGCGCTGCTGGCCCGGCTGGAGCAGGCCTTCGACAGCCAGCGCCGGTTCATCGCCAACGCCTCGCACGAGCTGCGCACCCCGCTGGCCACCCAGCGGGTGGCGATCCAGGTGGGCCTGGAGGACCCGACTCCGGACGATCTCGTACGCACCCGGCAGACGCTCCTGGACAACAACCGGCGCAGCGAGCGGCTCATCGAGGGCCTGCTGGTGCTGGCGCGCAGCGAGCGCGGCCTGGAGAAGAGCGAGCGGGAAGCCGTGGACCTGGACCGGGTCGTGGCGGAGGAGGCGGGCCGGTACCCGGGGGTGGCGGCCGACGCCGAGCCCTGCGTGGTGCGCGGGAACCGGCTGCTGCTGGCTCAGCTGGTGGCCAATCTGGTGGCCAACGCGGTGACGTACAACGTGCCCGGCGGGAGTGCGGGGGTGTTCCTGGTGCCGGCGGGCGCGGGGGTACTGCTGGAGGTGCGCAACAGCGGCCCGGTGGTGGAGGCGGCCGACATCCCGGGCCTGTTCGAGCCGTTCCGGCGCGGTGAGGGCAGGGACCGGATGGGGGCGGGCTCGGGACTCGGTCTGTCGATCGTCCGCTCCATAGCCCTGGCGCACGGAGGTACGGTCACGGCGGTACCGGGCCCGGAGGGCGGGCTCGCCGTGACCGTACGACTGCCGGTCGATCAGGCGTTGGCGGCGACCCAGGCGGGCAGCGCGGCCAGCACCTCGCGGTAGAACGCGGCGTCCGCGACCTCGCGCGGGGCGGGGCCCGCGTGGAAGAAGCCGGCGTTCGGGGCGTCCAGCTTCCGCAGGAAGTCGAAGCCCTTCGCGTCCGCGTCGCCGAACGCGACGAACTGGAAGAACAGCGGCAGCCGTGCCGCTTCGTCGATCGCCTGACGGGCGGCCTGCTTGACGTCCGGCGGGCCGTCCGTCTGGAAGACCACCAGTGCCGGGCCGGTGGCCCCGGACTTCTCGTAGTGCGCGACGACCTCCTCGACGGCGCGGTGGTAGTTCGTCCGGCCGAGCCGTCCGAGACCCGCGTTCAGCTCGTCGATGCGGCCCTCGTGGCCGTCCAGCCCGACCGT
>NZ_JAELVH010000381.1 GCF_019399235.1 Streptomyces poriferorum
GCCGGTCTGCTGAACGGGACCATGTTCGCTCAGGCGGCGTTGTTCGCGGTGGAGACCGCTCTGTTCCGGTTGGTGAAGTCGTGGGGGGTGCGGCCGGACTATCTGGTGGGTCACTCGGTCGGTGAGATCGCCGCGGCTCACGTGTCGGGCGCGCTGTCTTTGGCGGATGCGGCTGAGTTGGTGGTGGCGCGTGGTCGGTTGATGCAGGCGTTGCCGGCGGGTGGGTCGATGGTGGCGGTGGAGGCGACGGAGGCTGAAGTCCTTCCGTTGTTGAACGCTGAGGTGGGGATTGCGGCGGTCAACGGTCCGCGTTCCGTGGTCGTCTCGGGCACGGAGTCGGCGGTTCGCGAGCTCGTCGCGACGTTCGGGGACCAGGGCCGCAGGACGAGCACGCTGCGGGTGTCGCACGCCTTCCACTCGCCGTTGATGGAGCCGATGCTGGCCGAGTTCGGCGCTGCGGTGGCCGGGCTGTCGTTCGGGGCCGCGTCGATTCCCGTGGTGTCGGGTGTGTCCGGGGACCTGGCGGAAGGATGGGGCGCCGCGGACTACTGGGTGCGGCACGTCCGCGAAGCGGTGCGGTTCGCCGACGCGGTCCGGTTCCTGGAGGACCGGGGCGTCACCTCGTACATCGAGATCGGACCGGACGCCGTGCTCAGCGGGATGGGCCAGGACTGCGTCCAGGACACGGAGGCGACGGCGTTCGTCCCGTCGCTGCGACGGAGCCGGCCCGAGGTCCGCGAACTCCTCGCTGCCGTCGGTCGCGCCCACGCACGAGGTGTCACCGTCGCATGGGACGCCTTCTTCGGTCTCCGTGGCACCGGGCAGGGCCCGGACCTGCCCACCTACGCCTTCCAGCACCAGCGCTACTGGCTCGACCTGGCCACCGCCCCCGGAGACCTCGACGCGGCCGGTCTCGAAGCGGTCACCCACCCGTTGCTCAGCGCCGCCGTGGCGACACCGGACGACGGCGGGGTCGTCCTCACCGGACGGCTCGCGACCGGCACCCAGCCATGGCTCGCGGACCACGGCGTCCTGGGCAGCGTGCTGCTGCCGGGCACCGCTTTCGTCGAGCTGGCGGTCCGGGCGGGCGACCACGTCGGCTGCGGCCGGATCGAGGAGCTGCTCCTCGAAGCACCGCTGACACTGCCGGCCCGCGGAGGTGTGGCCCTGCGCGTCGTCGTCGGCGCACCGGACCTCTCCGGCGCCTGCACCGTCAGCATCCACTCCCGCGGCTCCTCGGACCCCGACGCGCCGTGGACACGGCACGCCCACGGCACCCTGACCCGCGAGGCACCCGAACCCGCCTTCGACCTCACCCAGTGGCCGCCGGCCGGCGCCACCCCGGTCGACGTCGACTCCGCCTACGAGCGGCTGCGTGAGCGCGGATACGCCTACGGCCCCGCCTTCCAGGGCCTGCGCGCGGCGTGGCGGCGCGGCGACGACGTATTCGCCGAGGTCGCCCTCGACGGTCCCGCCCGCAGCGAGGCGGCGGCCTTCGGACTGCACCCCGCGCTCCTCGACGCGGCCATGCACGCCGATCTGCTGACGGAGTCGGCCGACGACGCGGCCACGCTGCTGCCCTTCTCGTGGAACGGCGTCACCCTGCACGCCGCCGGGACCCCCTCGTTGCGCGTCCACATCCAGCGGCTACGCGGCGACGAGGTGTCCGCCATCATGGTCGCCGACGAGAGCGGCGCACCGGTGGCCACCGTGGAGTCGCTCGTCTCCCGTCCTGTCTCGCCGGAACAGATCGCGGCAGCCTCCGGAGCACGGTCCGCCTCCCTCCACCGGATCGTCTGGCAGCGGACGGACCGGGTCCCCGCGGACGCCGGCGCCGCCTCCGCGTACGCCGTCCTGCACTGCCCGGCGGCGCCCGAGGGCCAGGACGTGCCGGAAGCGGCGCGCGCCCTCGCGCACCGGGTGCTCGGCGAGATACGCGACCGGCTCGACGATCCCGAGGCGGGCACCGCCCCCCTCGTCGTGGTCACCCGGCGCGCCGTGCCCGTGCGGTCCGGCGAGGACGTGGACCCGGCCCAGGCCCCCGTATGGGGGCTGGTACGTGCCGCGCAGGCCGAGAACCCGGGCCGGTTCCACCTGCTCGACGTCGAGGACGCGGCCGAGGCGACTGAGGCCGTCATCGCGGCCGCGGCCGCGTCCGGCGAACCCGAATCCGCCGTGCGCGGCGGGGAGTCGTGGGTACCCCGGCTGGGCATCGCCACCACACCCGAGCCCGCATCGCCCGCCCCGTGGGACACCGGGGGCACGGTGCTGATCACCGGAGGCACCAGCGGACTCGGCGCCCTCGTCGCGCGCCACCTCGTCACCGAACACGGTGTGCGGCACCTCCTGCTGGCCGGCAGGCGCGGCCCGGGCACACCCGGCGCGGAGGCACTCGCCGCCGAACTGACGGGTCTCGGCGCCCAGGTCCGGATCGCCGCGTGCGACGTGGCCGACCGCGACGCCCTGGCCACCCTGCTCGCCGGGATCGACGCCGACCGCCCACTGCGCGCCGTCGTGCACGCGGCCGCGGTCGCGGACGGCGGCCTGGTCGGCAGCCTCACGCCCGAACGGTTCGACGCCGTCCTGCGCCCCAAGGCCGAGGGCGCCTGGAACCTCCACGAACTGACCAGGGAAACCGATCTCACCGCCTTCGTCATGTTCTCCTCGGCGGGCGGCCTCGTCCTCGCCGCCGGGCAGGGCGACTACGCGGCGGCCAACGTCTTCCTGGACGCGCTCGCCACCCACCGCACGGCGGCCGGACTGCCCGCGACGTCGATCGCGTTCGGCATGTGGGACGTCAGCACCGGGCTCGGCGGCGACCTCACCGAAGCCGACCTGGACCGGATGCGCCGCCTCGGCCTGCCGGCGCTCCCCGCCGACCGGGGCCTGGAGCTCTTCGACGCCGCCCTCGTCGCCGAGAACGCCGTCGTCGTCCCCCTCACCATCGACGCCGCGGCGCTCGCCGCCCGCAGCGACGAGGTGCCCGCACTGCTGCGCGGCAGGGGCCGTGCTCCCGCCCGCCGCACCGTCAGGGCGACCGCCACCGGCTCCGCCCTGGAACGTCGCCTGGCCGGCGCGACACCGGACGAGCGGGCCCGCATCCTGCTGGACACGGTCCGCACCCAGGTGGCCTCCGTCCTCGGCCAGCCGACCCCCGAGGCGGTCGGACCCGACACCGCCTTCCGTGACCAGGGATTCGACTCCCTCGCCGCCGTGGAACTGCGCAATCTGCTGGTCGGCTCCACGGGGCTGCGACTGCCCGCGACGCTGGTCTTCGACTACCCCAACTCCCGTGCGGTGGCCGGGTACCTCGACACGCTGCTCACCGGCACGGCCGTCACCGTCGAGCCCGCCGCCACCCCGCTCGCGGCCGTGGACGACGATCCGATCGCGGTGGTGGCCATCAGCTGCCGCTTCCCCGGGGGCGTGCGCTCGCCCGAGGACCTGTGGGACCTCGTCGCCGATGGCGTCGACGCCATCGGCGACTTCCCCGCCGACCGGGGCTGGGACGCCGACGCCCTCTACGACCCCGAACCGGGACTGCCCGGCCGCACCTACGTGCGCGAAGGCGGATTCCTCTACGACGCGGCGGAGTTCGACCCCGAGTTCTTCGGCATCATGCCGCGCGAGGCCCTGGCGATGGACCCGCAGCAGCGGCTGCTGCTCCAGTCCGCATGGGAGACCTTCGAGCGGGCCGGCATCGACCCGGAGACGCTGCGCGGCAGCCAGACCGGTGTGTACGCCGGTGTGATGTACCACGAGTACGGCAGCCGGGTCACCGACGTTCCCGACGACCTGGCCGGATACCTCGGCAACGGCAGCGCGGGCAGCATCGCCTCCGGCCGCGTCGCCTACGCACTGGGCCTCGAAGGGCCCGCCGTCACGGTCGACACCGCCTGCTCCTCCTCCCTGGTCAGCCTCCACATGGCCTGCCAGGCGCTGCGGACCGGCGAGATCGACCTCGCCCTGGCGGGCGGTGTCACCGTCATGCCGACTCCGGAGATCTTCGTCGACTTCAGCCGGCAGCGCGGCCTCGCGGCCGACGGACGCTCCAAGGCGTTCGCGGGCGCGGCCGACGGCACGAGCTGGGCCGAGGGCGTCGGCCTCCTGCTGGTGGAGCGCCTCTCCGACGCACGCCGTAACGGGCACCCCGTCCTCGCGGTGGTCCGGGGCAGCGCCATCAACCAGGACGGCGCCTCCAACGGACTGACCGCCCCCAACGGCCCCTCCCAGCAGCGCGTCATCCGCAAGGCCCTGTCGGCCGCGGGCCTCACCCCGGCCGATGTGGACGCGGTGGAGGGACACGGCACGGGCACCCGGCTGGGCGACCCGATCGAGGCGCAGGCCCTGCTCGCCACGTACGGCCAGAACCGCCCCGCCGACCGCCCGCTGTGGCTGGGCTCGGTCAAGTCGAACATCGGGCACGCCCAGGCCGCCGCGGGTGTCAGCGGTGTCATCAAGATGGTGATGGCCCTGCGCAACGGCCTGCTGCCCCGGACCCTGCACGTCGACGAGCCGTCACCGCAGGTGGACTGGGAGACCGGCGGCGTACGACTGCTGACCGAGCCGGTCGACTGGGCGGCACAGGACCGGCCCAGGCGGGCAGGCGTCTCCTCGTTCGGGCTCAGTGGTACCAACGCCCACGTCATCATCGAGGAGGCGCCGGCGGCCGAGGGCGGCGAACCGGACGGCACCGCAGCCCCGCTGCCCCCCGCCCCGCTGTCCGTCGTACCGCTGCCGCTCTCCGCGCGGAGCGCCACGGCGCTCAAGGCGCAGGCGGAGCGCCTGCTCGCCCATGTGGAGGCCCACCCCGACGAGTCGCCGGTCGATATCGGTTTCTCGTTGGGTACGACGCGTGCGGTGCTGGATCACCGTGCGGTGGTGTTGTCGGCGGATCGTGGGGCGGTGGTGCGTGCGCTGTCGGATCTGGCGGCGGGGCGGGAGTGCGCGGATGTGGTGGTGTCGGCGGGTGCTTCCGCGGATGGGCTGACGGCGTTCCTGTTCACGGGTCAGGGTGCGCAGCGGCTTGGTATGGGGCGTGAGTTGTACGGGGTGTTTCCGGTGTTCGCGGAGGCGTTCGATGCCGTCGCCGCGGAGTTGGATGGCCGGCTGGGTTGCTCGTTGCGTGAGGTGGTGTGGGGTGAGGATGCCGGTGTGTTGAACGGGACGATGTTC
>NZ_JAELVH010000382.1 GCF_019399235.1 Streptomyces poriferorum
CAGCCGGTGGCGAGGGCGGCCGCGAGGGCGGCGCAGGCTCCGGCACGCAGGGCGCTGCGGCGGTGCACCGGTCGGTCGGGGGCGTTCATGCGCAGAACATTAAGTCTGCTGTGTCAGGAAAATGACAAATGACCCACCTGGGCCGCCGAAGGTCACACGGATGCGCACGGCCACGCTCGACCGATCAATGAATCACTCGCGATATCCCCCATGCATGCACTGATTGCCAGGCGAGTGACTCAGCACACCTACGATTCACCGACGAAATGCCCCAGTTTCGTCCACTGCATCAGCGATTGCCGCTTTGGCCATGGTGTCGCCCGTCTGCCATAGTCGGGGACACGACCCCTCCATTGACCCGGGCCAGGTCGTCATCAGCGGCCGTGAACACACCCCCCATTTCACGGTCCCCACACAGCAGCCCCCGCAGCGCCGCACCCCGGCCGACCGGGGGCTTCTGTGCGTCAGCGGTCGGAGATGCGCATCTCGAACCAGGTGGTCTTGCCCCGCGGCAGCAGGTCGACACCCCACCGGTCGGAGAGCTTGTCGACCAGGAAGAGCCCGCGCCCGCTGATGTCCATCACATGCACGGGCATCAGACACGGCAGTCCGCGCGAGGGGTCGCGCACCTCGATCCTGATCCAGCCGCGCCGGCGCACCATCCGTAAGCCGAAGACCCTGGCGCCGGTGTGCCGCACGGCGTTGCCGACGAGTTCGGACACCAGCAGGACGGCATGCTCGGCGGTCTGCGGGGAAAGCGCCCACTGACGCAGCACCACACAGGAGGTGAGCCTGCGGGCCGTGGCCGCGGACTCCGGGCGGGAGGGCAGCCGAACTTCGCCCTCCGTCGGATTTCCGAACAACTCCAGCGCTTTGAACGCCTGTTCGTCCTCGACGGCCGGCATCCTCCGTGCCGCTGTCGCGCTGCTGCGCTGTCGCGGCTGCTCCACACCCTCCAGGCCCGCCATGGACACCATCATGGCTGCACAGCGGGCGTCCCGTGGCCGTTCCCCGGGAATCCCCGGCCCGGAATCAGACATTCCGCAGAGGGCTCCAGGCATATGCCGGAGGCAGAATGCACAATCGGGCACCCACGCTGACCTGCACGGATACCACGCCCGAACGGGCTTGCCAGAACCGACGGGAGGCTGAGCCTTAAGGTTGCCTTAAGGCTCAGCTAATCCGCCCACACGGATGAACGCACGCCCCGGCGTTCCCAACTGGCGTTCGGTCAGAGGAATTTGGCCTTGCCCGGACCCTCGTCGACAAAGCTCCGCATTCCGCGCTCCCGGTCCTCGGTGGCGAAGAGGCCGGCGAACCAGGTCCGCTCGATCGTGAGGCCGGTATCGATGTCCGTCTCCAGTCCCGCGTCGACGGCCTCCTTGGCGGCGCGCAGCGCGAGCGCCGGGCCCTTCGCCAGCTTGGCGGCCCAGGCGTGCGCCTGCTCGTACACCTCGGCTGCGGGGACCACGCGGTCCACCAGCCCCATGGCCAGGGCCTCCTCGGCCTTCACGTGGCGGCCGGTGAAGATCAGGTCCTTGGCCTTGGCGGGACCCACCAGCCGGGCCAGGCGCTGGGTGCCGCCCGCGCCCGGGATGAGCCCGAGCATGATCTCCGGCTGCCCCAGCTTGGCGTTGTCGCCGGCGATCCGGAAGTCCGCACAGAGGGCCAGTTCGCAGCCACCGCCCAGCGCGTAGCCGGTGACGGCGGCGACGACGGGCTTGGGGATCCGGGCCACCGCGGTGAAGGAGTCCTGCAGCGCCTTGGACCGCACGACCATCGCAGGGTGGTCCATCGCCTGCATCTCCTTGATGTCCGCGCCGGCCGCGAACACCTTCTCACCGCCGTAGAGCACCACGGCACGCACGTCGTCGCGCCGGGACGCCTCTTCGGCGAGCTCGCGCAGCCGGTCCTGGGTGGCGACATCCAGGGCGTTCATCGGAGGACGGTCCAGCCGGATCGTGCCGACGCCGCCGCTTACTTCGAGGGTTACGGTCATGGAAGGCAGGTTAACCGGCGCTAACACCGGCCCGGACGGGCCGGGGCCGGTGCGGTTCGTCACAGCCGGGCAGCAGCCCGAAGGCCCGGGACCGTCGTCCCGGGCCGCGGCGTACGACTACCCGTTCAGCCCTCGATCCAGCCGTGGTTCTTGGCGAACTGCAGCATCCCCTGGCGTACCTGGAGGATGTGCGCCGCGGTGAGCCCGGGGGCCGATTCCAGCAGCACTTCCGTGACGTCCCGTACGTACTCCTCCGCGTTGAGCACGTCGCACAACACGTCGTCGCCGTCCGTGGCCTGCCTGCTCAGGGGCTCGGAGCGCTGCGTGAAGACGGACGCCGGAGCCTGCGCGGCCGCGATGCCGCTGCCCGCGGCCAGGCGCACCGAGGACGCCTTCAGGCCCCGGTCGCCCTGCTCGATCTCGAACTCGACCATCAGGCCGGGCCGGAGAGCGTCCTCGGCCATGCGGAGGTCGTTCACGTGCAGGAAGACGTCCTCGCCCCCATGGTCGGGGGCGATGAACCCGTAACCCTTCGCGCTGTCGAAACGCACCACGCGGCCAATGACCATGGGAAACACCCTCTCAACGAGTCCCGGACCCCTGTCCGGGACAACCCCTGCCGCATCAGGCGGCGACCGGACCCCGTACACCCACTCCGGACACGCCTTGCGACTACCTGACCGCCGGCGTCCCGGATGTTGTCGCCCTCCGGGCGGCATCCGGGGTGTTCGCCACAGCGGCACCACTGCCGGTCCGTACTCTATGCGGCACTCTATGCGGCCTACGGCCGGTCGGACAGGGCGGACGCCCCCGGCTGCCCCGCCCGCGGGTCCACCTCGTCGAGGAACGTCCGCATGACCTGCCGGAAGTGCTCCGGTTCCTCGAGATGCGGCAGGTGGCTGGACTCCTCGAACATCTCCCAGCGCGCTCCCGGAATGTGGTCCTGGAACGGCTGGACCGTCCCGGGAGTGGCTTCGTCGTGGCGGCCGGAGATCAGCAGGGTGGGCACGTCGACGTCGGGACAGATGTCGATGACCGACCAGTCGCGCAGCGTGCCGTTCACGTGGAACTCGCTGGGGCCGTTCATCGCGTAGTAGACGGTGGGATCGTTGTACACCTCGTAGAACGAGGCCAGGTAGTCACGCGGCCAGGGCTTGAGGCGGCAGACGTGGCGCTCGTAGAACGTGCGCATGGCCGCGTGGTATTCGTCCGACTCGGTGGTTCCGGCAGCCTCGTGCCTGAGCAGCGTGTCGTTGACACCGGGTGGCAGCTGGTCCCGGAGGACCTTGGCCTCCTGGAGCCAGAGCGGATAGGAGGCCGGCGAGTTGGCGATGACCAGTCCGCGCAGACCTGCCGGACGCGCCGCGGCGTGGTGCGTGATGAGCATGCCGCCCCAGGACTGGCCGAACAGTACGTAGTTGTCGGCGATCCCGAGGCCCGTGAGGAGGTTGTCGAGTTCGGCGGCGAACAGGTCCACCGTCCAGAAGTCCGTTCCCCGGTCGGGCAGATGGGTCGAGCCGCCGTTCCCGATCTGGTCGTAGTGCACGACGGACCAGCCGTCGACGGCCAGGTCGGAGAGGTTCTGCAGATAGTCGTGGGTGGATCCCGGTCCTCCGTGCACGACGACGAGCGTGGGCCGGTCGGAGCGAAGGTCGCCCGTCACCCGGTACCACGTCTCGTGCTCGCCGAACGGCAGGGTTCCCTTGGCGCTGGGTGCCACGGTCACGTCACTTCGCCTCGCTTCGATTCGATGGGTCAGGTCCGTATTGCGCCGGTTCGGTCATCCGGTCGCTCCGCCGTCGGCCGCCGTTCCGTGCGATACCAGCCATTCGTCGATGACCTGCGCGGTCTGTTCGGCGCGGTCCTCGACGAGGGTGAAGTGGTTGGCGCGGACGGTCCGCAGGGTGTGGGCGGCCTCCCAGGGCTCGGCGCGGCCGCTGAGCAGGTCGGGGGACGCGTCGTCCCCGTCCGGGACGAAGGACTGGGTGCACTGGACGAAGAGCACCGGAGCCTCGACCGGCGTGAGCGGGAGTTGCGGGACCAGTTCCACCCAGCGGCCCATCGCGGAGAGCCTGCTGCTGTCGAACCGGCCGAAGACCGCTTCCTTGTCGAACATGCCGAGTGCGAGGCCGTCGAGAGGAACGCCGTCGCTGCCGCCGTCGTGGACCTTGAACGTGTCCAGCAGGATGACGCCTGCCGGGCGCACCCCGCATTCCCGTTCCAGGTGTCCGGCGGTGGCGTAGGCGAGGGTGCCTCCGGACGAATAGCCGAGCAGCACGAACGGTTTCCCGTCGGCCGTGTCCAGCACACTCCGGGCGAGCGCCTGGACTGCCGCGTCGGAGGACGTGGGCAGGCTCTCGCCTGCGAGGAATCCGGGGACGGGCAGTGCGGATATCTTGTGCCGGCCTCCGAAGTGGGACACAAGCCGCGCGTGCTGGTGGACACCGCCGGTGGCCATGGGCGTGCTGAGGCAGATGAGATGCGGTCCCTCGGAGGCGTCCGCGAGACGGACTGCGGCGGGGAGCCGGTCGATCTCGTCCACCGAGCCGAAGCCCGGCCGTACGTCGGCGGCCGCCTGGAGGAGCGCGAACCCCTTGTCCGCGCGGCCGGAGACGACTGCGGCATGGAACAGGTCCCGGAGCGTCTCGGGCGGCCTGCCGGCCGAAGCGGCCTCGGCCCCACCGGTGACGGTCGCGCCCCCCGTTCCGCCGAGCCCCTCCGGTGACCCCGCTGATGCCCGCAGTTCGTCGGTGTCGCCGGTCGCGAGGGAGCCTGCCTCCAGAAGATCCGTGCGCAGCAGCCGTGCGAGCTC
This sequence comes from Streptomyces poriferorum, assembly GCF_019399235.1. Lineage (GTDB taxonomy): Bacteria > Actinomycetota > Actinomycetes > Streptomycetales > Streptomycetaceae > Streptomyces > Streptomyces poriferorum. The sequence continues at coordinate 4,812 of NZ_JAELVH010000382.1, forward strand.
GGCCGGGCTCTTGCTGTCGAAGACCACCATGGGGGGCAGCCTCAGTCCGGTGTCCTTCATCAGGGCGTTACGGAGTTCCATCGCGCTCAGCGAGTCGAACCCTGCCTCCAGGAAGTCCCGTTCCGCGTCGAGGGCGTCCGCGCTGCTGTGGCCGAGGAGCGCGGCCGCCCGCTCCATGACGAGCGCCCTGAGGAGGGCCTCCTGTCCTGCCTGATCGGCCTGCGCGAATCGCTGCCGCAGAGACGTCGCGTCGGCCCTGGAGACCGCACTGCGCCGCCTGGTGGTGGGGACGAGGTCGCGGAGGAGCGCGGGGATCGTGTCGGTACGAGTACGCAGCGCGGAGACATCGATCGGCAGCGGGA
>NZ_JAELVH010000383.1 GCF_019399235.1 Streptomyces poriferorum
GTGCCGGTCTCGGCATGCTGCGGGCCCTGCGGCAGTGGCGCTACGTGGCCGGGCTCGCGCTCGACGGCCTCGGCTTCGTCTTCCAGATCATCGCTCTGCGCTCCCTGCCCATCTACGCGGTGGGCGCGGCCCTGGCCGCGAGTCTCGCCGTGACGGCCGTCGTCGCCGCCCGGCTGCTCGGGGTGCGGCTGAGCGGCACCGAGTGGACGGCCGTCGCCGTCGTCTGTGCCGGTCTCGGCATGCTGGGGCTCTCCTCCGGCGAGGAGGGGCACGCGGCCGGATCCGATGCGCTGCGCTGGTGGATGCTCGGGATCGCCGTCGGAATCCTGCTGATCGGCACGGCGGCGGGCCGGCTGCCCGAGCGGGCGCGCGCCCTCGTCCTCGGGCTCGGCGCGGGCTGCGGTTTCGGGGTGGTGGAGGTCGCGGTCCGGCTGATCGACGACGTGTCGCCGGCCGCGCTGCTCACCAACCCCGCCGTGTACGCGCTGCTGGTGGGCGGCGGCTCGGCGTTCCTGCTGCTGACCTCGGCGCTGCAGCGGGGTTCGGTGACGACGGCGACGGCCGGGATGGTCCTGGGCGAGACGATCGGGCCGGCGCTGGTGGGCGTCATCTGGCTCGGGGACCGTACGCGTGACGGTCTCGGCTGGCTCGCGGTCACCGGCTTCGCGGTGGCCGTGGCGGGAGCGCTGGCGCTGGCCCGGTTCGGCGAGGCCCCGGCGGACACCCCGGAGCCCGCGGTCCCGGGCACGCCGGACTGACGGCGCTCACGGCTCCCACAGCACCGCTCCCACCGCTCCCACGGGCTCTCACCACTCCCCATGGCAGTCACGGCTCCCTCTGCTCCCACGGGCTCCCACGGGCTCTCACGGCTCTCACGGCTCTCACGGCTCTCACGGCTCTCACGGCTCTCACGGCTCTCACGGCTCTCACGGCTCTCACGGCTCTCACGGCTCTCACGGCTCTCACGGCAGGATCCTGCACAGGGCGTCCAGTGCGCCTGCCCAGGAGCTGTCGGTCGGCGTTCCGTACCCGATGACCAGCGCCTCGCGCCGCACCTCGGCGTCCGGGTGCCGGAAGAAGGACAGCCCCTGCACCGCGAGCCCCTGCCAGGCCGCCGCCCGGACCACCTCGGCCTCGCTGCCCTCCGGGAGTTCGAGCACGGCGTGCAGCCCTGCCGCGATCCCGCTGACCTTGATGGACGGGGCCCGCTCGGCCAGCGCCGCGACCAGCTGATCGCGGCGGTTGCGGTAGCGCAGCCGCATGGAACGCACATGCCGGTCGTACGCACCCGAGGCGATGAACTCCGCCAGGGTCAGCTGGTCCAGCGCGCTCGACGCCCAGTCGCTCCAGCCCTTGGCCGCGGTCACCTCGCCCACCAGCGACCGCGGCACCACCATCCACCCCAGCCGCAGCCCCGGAGCCAGCGACTTGCTGGCCGTCCCCAGGTACACGACGCGTTCGGGGTCCAGGCCCTGGAGCGCGCCGACCGGCTGGCGGTCGTAGCGGAACTCCCCGTCGTAGTCGTCCTCCAGGATCAGCCCGCCGGTGCTGCGCGCCCAGTCGACGGCCGCGGCCCGCCGGTCGGGGTGGAGCGGCACGCCCGTCGGGAACTGGTGCGCGGGTGTCAGGAGCACGGCGCCCGCGCCCCGCATCCCGTGCAGTTCGCCGGTCCGGGAGCCGAGTCCGTCGAGCGGCAGGCAGGGGGTGCGCAGCCCGGCACCGGTGAGCAGGCCCGTGTGCGGGTCCAGCCCGTACGACTCGACGGCCACCTCACGCACCCGGCGCTCCCGCAGCACCGCGCCCATCATCCTCAGCCCGTGGACGAAGCCGGCGCAGACCATGATGCGTTCGGGATCCGCGTATACGCCGCGGGCCCGTGCCAGATAGTCGGCGAGCACGGTGCGCAGCTCGATGCGGCCGCGCGGGTCGCCGTAGCCGAAGGCGTCGTTGGGTGCGCGGGTGACGGCGCGGCGGGCCGCCTTCAGCCATTCGGCGCGCGGGAACGTGGCCAGGTCGGGCGAGCCCGGCATCAGGCTGTACGCGGGAGTGCTGCGGGGCGGCCGGGTGCGCGGCGTCCTGGTGGCGGACGGGCGGGGCTCGGACCGCTGAGCGACCCGGGTGCCGGAGCCCTGCCGGGCGGTGAGCCAGCCCTCGGCGACCAGTTCCGCGTAGGCGTCGGCGACGGTGTTGCGGGCGATGCCGAGGTCGGCGGCGAGGGTCCTGGACGAGGGCAGCCGGGTCCCGGGCGCCAGCCGGCCGGTGCGCGCCGCCTCCCGCAGGGCGTCCATGAGACCGGTCCGCAGCCCGCTCGATCCGGTCAGGTCGAGGTGGAGGTCGGCACCGAAAGTGGCCCAGGGATCCGTCATGGAAATGGACCATACAGGTGCGCCACTGACCGCGTAGCGTCATATCCATGACGACGAACGAGAACAGCCCCACGACCTCCGAGTACACCGCCGAGCACACCCCGCGCATGCAGTGGACCCAGCACGCCCCCGACGTCTACAGGGCGATGGCCCGCATGGACGGCGCGGCCGCCAAGGGGCTCGACCCGGTCGTGGCCGAGCTCGTGAAGATCCGGTCCTCGCAGCTCAACCACTGCGCGTTCTGTCTCGACATGCACACCAAGGACGCGCTCGCCGCGGGTGAGTCCGTGCAGCGGATCGTGCAGCTCAGCGCCTGGGAGGAGTCGCAGCACTTCTACACACCGAAGGAGATCGCGGCGATCGAGCTGACCGAGGCGGTCACCGTCCTGACCGACGGCTTCGTGCCCGACGAGGTGTACGCGAAGGCCGCCAAGCACTTCGACGAGACCGAGCTCGCCCACCTCATCGCCGCGATCATCGCGATCAACGCCTGGAACCGGTTCGCCGTGACCACGCGCATGGTCCCGGGCCACTACACCCCCGGCGACCACTGATCCAGGCACCCCACCCGCACCACCCACCTCAGGAGCCATCCGCGATGACCGCGTCCGACCTCCGCGCCCTGCACCTCGGCCGCACTCCCGGCGACCCACTGGTCCTCCCCGGCCCTTGGGACGCCGCGAGCGCCCGCGTCCTCGCCGACGCGGGGTTCCCCGCCCTGGCCACCCCGAGCGCGGGGGTCGCGGCCTCGCTCGGGTACGAGGACGGGGCCACGCCCGCCGCCGAGATGTTCGCGGCGGTGGCGCGGATCGCCCGTGCCGTCTCCGTACCCGTGTCGGCCGACATCGAGGCCGGGTACGGGCTGGCGCCCCGGGAGCTGGTGGAGCGGCTGCTCACCGCCGGGGCCGTCGGCTGCAATCTGGAGGACACGGTGGACGGGGTCCTCGTGGACGCCGGGTGGCAGGCGGACCGGCTGGCCGGGGTGCGGGCGGCCGCCGGGGACGAGCTGTTCGTCAACGCCCGGGTGGACACGTATGTCACCGGCGTTCCGGCGGGCGTGGACCAGGAGGCCGAGACCGTGCGCCGTGCGCTGCTGTACGTGGCGGCGGGCGCCGACGGCGTCTACCCGATCATGGCGCCGCCCGAGGCGCTCCCCCGTCTGTCCGCCGCCGTTCCCGTGCCGCTGAACGCCCTCGCCCGGCCCGACGGTCCGGGCCCGCGGCGCCTGGGCGAACTGGGCGCGGCCCGCGTCACGTTCGGTCCCGGTCTCCAGCGCCGGGCCATGGCGGCGCTGGGCGGATTCGCCGACGGGCTCCGCACGGCCTGAGGGCCCCGCCCGTACCGAAAACGCCACCGCCCCCGGCAGCGACTCACTGCTGCCGGGGGCGGTGGCGTCCGCGTGTCCCTGGGGGACGTACGGATCAGATCAGGCCGAGCTCGCGGACCGCGTCGCGCTCCTCGGTGAGCTCCTTCACCGACGCGTCGATGCGCGCACGGGAGAACTCGTTGATGTCCAGGCCCTGGACGATCTTGTACGTGCCGTTCTCCGTGGTGACGGGGAAGGACGAGATGATGCCCTCGGGGACGCCGTAGGAGCCGTCCGACGGGATGCCCATGGAGGTCCAGTCGCCCGCGGCGGTGCCGTTGACCCAGGTGTGCACGTGGTCGATGGCGGCGTTCGCGGCCGAGGCGGCCGAGGACGCGCCACGGGCCTCGATGATCGCGGCGCCGCGCTTGGCGACGGTCGGGATGAAGGTGTCGGCCAGCCAGGCCTCGTCGTTGACGAGCTCGGCGGCGTTCTTCCCGCCGACCTCCGCGTGGAAGATGTCCGGGTACTGGGTGGCCGAGTGGTTGCCCCAGATCGTCAGCTTCTTGATGTCGGAGACGGCGGCACCGGTCTTGGCGGCCAGCTGCGAGATCGCGCGGTTGTGGTCCAGACGGGTCATCGCGGTGAAGCGGTCCGCCGGTACGTCCGGGGCGGCGGCCTGCGCGATGAGCGCGTTGGTGTTGGCCGGGTTGCCGACGACGAGGACCTTGATGTCGTCCGCGGCGTTGTCGTTGATCGCCTTGCCCTGCGGCTTGAAGATGCCGCCGTTGGCGGAGAGCAGGTCTCCGCGCTCCATGCCCTTGGTGCGCGGGCGGGCGCCGACGAGCAGGGCGACGTTCGCGCCGGCGAAGCCGACGTTGGCGTCATCGGTGATCTCGATGTTGCGCAGCAGCGGGAAGGCGCAGTCGTCGAGCTCCATCGCGGTGCCCTCGGCGGCCTTCAGCCCCTGCGGGATCTCCAGGAGACGCAGGTTGACCGGCACGTCCGGGCCGAGCAGGTGGCCGGAGGCGATGCGGAAGAGCAGCGCGTAGCCGATCTGGCCGGCTGCGCCGGTCACGGTGACATTCACGGGAGTGCGGGTCATGGCGATCTCCGTTAGACAGCTGGCGGTGGGGGCTCCTGGCCCCGGGTGCTGGACATCCCTGAATCTTGATGTGAAGAGATATCCAGCGATCAGGCTATCCGACCCGGAACCCCGCAGCCGCCCGCCCCCCTGTGGCACCGCACACAACCGGTCACTCCGCGCTCACCCGGCCGGGGCGCCCGGCTGCCCGTGCCCGGGGCGCCCGTCCGCGGGCAGCCCACCCGCGCCTCCGGCCCACCCGGCTGCTTCGGCCGCGCACCCCGGCTACTCGGACGCTTCGGCCGTGCACCCCTGCGTGCCGGAGGCGCGGGTGGGCT
>NZ_JAELVH010000384.1 GCF_019399235.1 Streptomyces poriferorum
ACCGTCCGCGCTGCCGTCCCGGCTGCCGGCCTCGCCGTCAGCCCAGCTGTCGGCCCGCCCATCGTCGCTTCCGCCGTCCGGTCCGTCGTCCGGTCCGTCGTCGGCGTCCCCGTCCGCTTCGCACCCCGGCGCATCCGGCCGCCCCTCCGCCGGGCCCGCACACCCGGCGCACCCCGCGCCCCCACGGTCCGCCTCGCCCGCACGTTCCGCGCCCTCCGCCGCCGCCTCCGCCGCCGCCTCCTCCGCACCGCCGTCGCCGAGCCCCGGATCGCCGCGCCCCGACGACGCCCAGTCGCCGCTGGCCGGGTGGCCCGCCGGGCAGGGGCGGCCGCGGCCCGGGAGGACGATGACGCCCCAGGAGCTCGCCCGGGCCGACGCGCTCGACGCCGCCGAGGAGGAGTCCGAGGCGACGGAGCCGGCCGCCGTGCCGGCCGTCACCCCGGAGGCGGGTGAGTCGCCAGGAGCCGACCGGATGTCGCGGCAGGCCCTTGAGGGGCCGGCCGTCGAGCAGGTCCAGCAGGTGTCGCTCGGCGCGGGAATCGCCCTGGTCGGGCTGGGTCTCGGCTTCCTCGCCTTCCGCATGCGCCGCTCCGGCTGAGCGTCGCACAAGAGGGTCCCAGCCCCTGTGGCAACGGGCCGCCGGGACTTGCATTCGTCAACATACTCGGTATACATACTCAGTATGTCGATCCGTCACGGGCTTCTGGCCCTCCTGGAACGGGGGCCTCGGTACGGCTCCCAGCTCCGCACAGAATTCGAGTCGCGCACCGGCTCCACCTGGCCGCTCAACGTCGGGCAGGTGTACACGACCCTGAGCAGACTGGAGCGCGACGGCCTCGTCGTCCAGGACGGCGAGGACGACCAGGGGCACGCCCTCTACTCGATCAGCGACGACGGACGCACCGAACTGCGCGCCTGGTTCGAGACCCCGGTCGACCGCAGCAGCCCGCCCCGTGACGAGCTCGCCATCAAGCTCGCCATGGCCGTCGGCGCCCCCGGGGTCGACATCCGGGCCGTCATCCAGTCCCAGCGCCACCACACCGTGAAGGCGATGCAGGACTACACCCGCCTCAAGGCCCAGGCGCTCACCGACGTCCCCGCCAACCGCGACGAGGTCGCCTGGCTGCTCGTACTGGAGCAGCTGATCTTCCAGGCCGAGGCCGAGGCCCGCTGGCTGGACCACTGCGAGTCCCGGCTGGTCCGTCTCGCCGAGGCCGCCGCCACCGAGCCCGAGGCGAGCACGCCCTCGCGCGCCGCCGCCCGTACCACCTCACGGCCCCGCGCCCGCCGCTGAACCGGCGACCCACACCGTTCGACCACGGCCTGCGCCCCGCGCGCCGGCCACGGCCCCGGCCTGCCGCCGGGACCCGACCACAGACCTGTTCCGAGGGGGAACCCACCGTCATGTCCCCGCACGTCCCGTCCCCGGCCGCTCCGCCCCTGCCGGTGGATGCTCCGGTGCTCGAACTCCGCGACCTCACCCGTACCCACGGCACCGGCATCGCCGAGGTGCACGCCCTGCGCGGCATCAACCTGGCGGTGCATCCCGGTGAGCTCGTCGCCGTCATGGGCCCCTCGGGCTCGGGCAAGTCCACCCTGCTGACCCTCGCCGGCGGGCTCGACACCGCGACCGGCGGCCAGATCATCATCGAGGGCCAGGACATCTCCACGCTCGGCCGCAAGGGCCTCGCCGCCCTGCGCCGCCGCAGCGTCGGCTACGTCTTCCAGGACTACAACCTGATCCCCGCCCTCACCGCCGCCGAGAACATCGCCCTGCCGCGCGAACTCGACGGGGTCTCGGTCCGCAAGGCACGCAAGGAGGCCCGGGCCTCCTTGGAGGAGATGAACCTCCTCGACGTCGCCGACCGCTTCCCGGACGAGATGTCCGGCGGCCAGCAGCAGCGCGTCGCCATCGCCCGCGCACTGGTGGGCGACCGGCGCCTCGTGCTCGCCGACGAACCGACCGGGGCGCTCGACTCCGAGACCGGCGAGGCCGTCCTCGCGCTGCTCCGCAACCGCTGCGACCAGGGCGCCGCCGGCGTGATGGTGACGCACGAGCCGCGGTACGCCGCCTGGGCGGACCGGGTGGTCTTCCTGCGGGACGGCTCGATCGTCGACCAGACGCTGTCCGCGGGCGCCGACTCGCTGCTGGTCGCGGGGAGCGCCGAGTGAGCCCCTTCACGGGGTGGCGCGCCGCCCTCCGGATAGCCCGCCGCGACGCCATGCGGGCCAAGGGCCGCAGTGCCCTGGTCGTCGCGATGATCGCGCTGCCGGTCCTCGGGGTGACGGCCGCGGACGTCACGTACCGCAGTGTCGACTCCACCGAGGCCGAGCAGCTGACGGCCCAAATGGGCTCGGCCGACGCGCTGTTCAGCGACCCGGGCATGGGACCGCTGCAGCAGATGCCCGACGGGAACCAGTACGACATGGTCGGTGACACGCCTCCCGAGGGGGACGTTCCGCCGGTCGACATGCGCACCGCCTTCCCCAAGGGCGCCCGGGCGATCACCATCCGGTCCGTTCCCGCGAGCGTCACGACCGCGTACGGGCTCGCCAACACCGACATCGTGGAGTTCCCCACCTCGGACCCGATGGCCCGCGGCAAGGTCGATCTGGTCGAGGGCGAGTTCCCGCGCGGCACCGGTGAGATGGCGGCCACCAAGCCGTTCCTGGAGTCGTCCGGTCTGCACATCGGCTCCCGCACCACCGTGAAGAGCGCCGGGCGGACGTACACCATCACCGGTGTGGTCGAGGAGCCCACCGATCTCAAGTCGCAGAAGCTGTACGCCGACCCCGGCGCCGTCATCGCCCCGTGGCAGACCGCCGCCGACCGAGACAAGAAGGTGCTGCCGCCGAACACCGGCTCGACCGAGTGGCTGGTCAACGGTTCCGGCGGGGCCGGAATCCGCTGGGGCGACGTGCTCGCGGCCAACAAGGCCGGCGCCCTGGTCATGTCCCGCCAGGTGGTCCTGGACCCGCCGCCGGACTCCGAGGTCCCGATGGCGCGCTCGGACACCAGCTACTACTCGAACGACTCCGGCGAGGTGAGCGCGGCCGTCGTCACCGTGGTCACCATGGCCCTCCTGGAGATCGTCCTACTCGCCGGACCGGCCTTCGCCGTCGGTGCGCGCCGCTCACGCCGTCAGCTCGGGCTCCTCGGCACGTGCGGCGGCGACCGCCGCCATGTGCGTGCCGTGGTGCTCTCCGGCGGACTGGTGCTGGGCGCTGTCGGGGCGGTGACCGGTGTCGCGGCGGGGCTGCTGCTCACGGTGGTGTTCCGGCCGCTGATCGAGGACTGGGCCGGGCAGCGCTTCGGCTCCCTGCTCCTGAAGCCCACGGAGCTTCTCGTCATCGCCGCGCTCGGTCTGGTCACCGGGCTCCTCGCGGCGTTCGCCCCGGCGATCGTGGCCGCCCGGCAGTCCGTGCTGGAATCGCTCACCGGGCGGCGCGGTGTGCGCCGCAGCTCCCGGGTGCTGCCCACCGTGGGCGCCTGTGTGCTGGCCCTCGGCGTCGCTGTCGCCGCCTACGGAGGCACCAGCGGCAACTCCACGTGGGTCGCCGGCGGCTCCGTCGTCGCCGAACTGGGGCTGCTCGCCTGCATTCCGGTGATCGTCGGCCTGCTGGGCCGGCTCGGCCGCCGGCTGCCGATCTCGCCGCGGATGGCGCTGCGCGACGCCGCCCGCAACCGCGGCCGCACCGCTCCGGCGGTCGCCGCCGTGATGGCGGCCGTCGCGGGCTCGGTGGCCATCGCGACGTACATGTCCAGCAGCCTGGCCGAGTCCGACCAGGACTACACGCCCATGCTGGCCCGGGGCACGATGGTCCTGTCGTCCACCGACGCCAAGACGGCCGAGCGGCTCCCGCTGGCCCGCGCGTCAGTCGAACAGAACATCGCGGTGACCGGCGGTCACGCCGACTTCTCCCGGGTCTGGGCGGGCAGCGACTGCAACGTCTACTACGAGGACGAGAACAGCTGCGGCAGCATGGAACTCGTCAAGCCCACCGGCAAGGGCCACACATGCCCGCTCAACACGAAGGGCGCCAAGGAACTCGCCGCGCGGCTCTCCGCGGAGGAACACCGGCAGATGATGCGCTCCCCCGCCTGCATGGACGAGTACATCTCCTCGGGCAGTTTCAGCTCGGAGGCGAACAACATCGTCGTGGCGGGACCCGACCTGCTCCGCACCTATGTGAAGCTCGACGACCCCGCTGCCGCCGCAGCGCTGGCGGCAGGCACTCCCGTCCTGCTGAACCAGGCGTACGCGAAGGACGGTGAGGTCACGCTCAAGGCCGTCCACACGTACAACGCCAAGGACGAGAAGAACCGCAAGCTGCACCCGGGTGCGGCCCGAAAGTCCACGGACCGGCTGAAGGTGTACGTCGCGGACGCCGAGTACGCCGCCACGCCCGGCATCCGCATGATCATGCCCGAGCGCACCGCCGAGCGGCTCGGCCTGCACACCCAGCCGAGCGGCAGTGTGTACGCCGTGCCCCACCCGCCGTCGGATGCCGATGAGCAGCGCGTCTCGGCCGCCATCGACCAGGCCGGCGGTGGGCTCTGGCTCCAGACCGAACGCGGCCCCGGTGACCGGGAGGACATCATTCTGCTGATCCTCACCCTGTTCGCCGGTGTGGTGACCCTGGGTGCGGCGGCCATTACCACCGGCCTCGCCAAGGCCGACGCGGAGGCCGACCTCACCACACTCAGCGCGGTCGGCGCACCCCCGCGGGTACGGCGGACGCTTTCGGGATTCCAGTGCGTGGTGGTGGCCCTCACGGGGGTGCTGCTCGGCACCGCGGCGGGCCTGGTGCCCGCCGTGGCGCTGCGCATGGTCGACCTGCGCAACGCGATGGAAGCGATGCGGGAGGAGCCCATGGAGTCCGCCTTCACGCCGATCGTGCTGCCCTGGGCGACGATCGGGCTGCTGGCCGTGGTCGTTCCGCTGCTGGCCGGAGTGCTGGCGGCGGGGCTCACCCGCTCCCGGCTGACGCTGGCCCGGCGCGCCGGGTGAACGGGCGGCAGGCCGCGGCGGCCGCCTGACCGGCGGCTTCGACGCACATCCGGTGCCCCCGGAAACGGTGGATCATCCGTTTCCGGGGGCACCACCATGTAGTACGGCGTGTGTGCGAGACAATGGGCGGCATGGAGATGCCGAGGAATGAACGGTCGCAGGAGCACCCCCAAGTCCTCGTAGTGGGGCAGGACGGAATGGCGATCGGCGGCGGTGGCACTGACGACGAGTCGCGTGAGGTCCCGGTGACGGAAATGGTCGAACAGCCCGCGAAGGTCATGCGCATCGGCAGCATGATCAAGCAACTCCTGGAGGAGGTCAGGGCGGCTCCCCTCGACGAGGCGAGCCGGGTGCGCCTGAAGGAGATCCACGCCAGCTCGGTCAAGGAGCTGGAGGACGGCCTCGCGCCGGAACTGGTGGAGGAGCTGGTTCCCGCGCTCAGCCGGGTCTCTCCTGTTCAGACCGTCGTGGGCGCCTGGAGGAGCACCTTGCCGATGTGGGTGCTGGACTCCATCACCCGGTGGGCCTCCGCGGCATCCCGCATCGGCAGCGTGCGGTCCACGACCGGCCGGACGACGCCGTCCGCGATCAGCGGCCAGACGTGCTCGCGTACGGCGGCGACGATCGCGGCCTTCTCGGCGAGCGGACGCCCGCGCAGCGACGTCGCCGTGACGGCGGCCCGCTTGGTCAGCAGGGCGCCGAGGTTCAGCTCGCCCTTGGCCCCGCCCTGGAGACCGATGATCGCGAGCCGTCCGTTGACGGCGAGTGCCCGCACGTTCCGGTCCAGGTACTTCGCGCCGACGATGTCGAGGATGACGTCCGCGCCCGCCCCGTCCGTCGCCTTGCGGAGCTCGTCGACGAAGTCCTGCTCCCGGTAGTCGATCAGGATGTCGGCACCGAGCTCGGCACAGCGCGCCAGTTTCTCGGGGCCACCGGCTGTCACGGCGACCCGCGCGCCGACCGCCTTGGCCAGCTGGATCGCCATCGTGCCGATACCGCTGGACCCGCCGTGGATCAACAGCGTGTCGGCAGGCCGCAGATGGGCCACCATGAACACGTTGGACCAGACGGTGGCCGTCACTTCGGGCAGCGCCGCGGCCAGGGTGAGGTCC
>NZ_JAELVH010000385.1 GCF_019399235.1 Streptomyces poriferorum
CCCCCTACCTCCGCCTCCTCACCACCACCCAGTTCGCCTTCAACACCGGCTTCTACGCCGTCCTGCCCTACCTCGCCACCCACCTCGGCACCGGCCTCGGCATGACCGGCTGGCTCGTCGGCCTCGTCCTCGGCCTCCGCACCTTCAGCCAGCAGGGCCTCTTCGTCATCGGGGGCGCCCTCACCGACCGCTACGGCCCCAGGCCCGTCGTCCTCACCGGCTGTCTCCTGCGCATCGCCGGATTCGGCTGGCTCGCCTTCGCCGCGTCCACCGCCACCGTCATCGGGGCCGTCCTGCTCACCGGATTCGCCGCCGCCCTCTTCTCACCGGCCGTCGAATCCGAGACCGCCCGCGAAGCCGTCCGCCACGAACAGCGCACCGGCACCCCCCGCGCCCACGTACTCGCCAGGTTCGCCGCCGCCGGACAGGCCGGAGCCTTCCTCGGCCCCCTCCTCGGCTCGCTGCTCCTCCTCCTGGACGGCGGCTTCCGCGCCGCCTGCCTCGCCGGGGTCCTCGTCTTCGTCGCCGTACTCGCCGGACACGCCCGGTTCATGCCGCACCGCGACCCCGTCACCCGAACGGCCGCACACCGCGGTGCGATGCGGCAGGTCTTCACCGGCCGCCCGTTCCTGCTGCTCTGCCTCGCGTACAGCAGCTACCTCGTCGCCTACAGCCAGCTCTACCTCTCGCTGCCCGCCGAGGTGCAGCGCGCCACCGGATCCCAGGCCGCCCTCGGCTGGTTCTTCGCCCTCTCCTCCCTCCTCGTCGTCCTCGCCCAGCTGCCCCTGACCCGCTGGTCCGCCCACCGGCTAGCCCCGCGCACCGCCCTCGTCACCGGGCTCGTCACCGTCGCCGCCGGATTCGCCGCCGTACCCCTGACCCCGTCCGGCCCCTCCGGGCTGCTGCCCCCGGCCGCCCTCGTCGTCCTCCTGACCCTCGGCCAGATGCTCCTCGTGCCCGCCGCCCGCGGCCTCGTACCCGATCTCGTCGACGACCGGCACCTGGGCCTCGCCACCGGGGCGCTCTCCTCCGTGTCCGGCCTCGCCGTGCTCGGCGGCAGCGCCGCCACCGGCGCCCTCCTCGACGCCCCCGCACCCGTCCGCTGGGCCGTCCTCGCCGCGGTCCCGCTGGCCGGCGCAGCCCTGGCACTGACCCTTCCGGTGGGCGCGGGCGGGAAACAGGGACGAGGAAGCGGAGGCGGGGTAGGCGTAGAGACATCACCGACCCGCTCAGGAGGACGTACGCCATGACCGCCGCACTCTCCGAAGACCTCAAGGCGCTGCTCGACACCCCGGTCTTCGTCACCGTCGCCACCATCCAGCCCGACGGCAGCCCCCAGGTGTCCCCGGTCTGGGTGAAGCGGGACGGCGACGACGTCCTCATCTCCACCACCACCGGCCGCCGCAAGGAACAGAACCTCGCCCGCGACCCCCGCGTCTCCGTCGTCGTCCAGCCCTTCGACGCCCCGTACACCTACGCCGAGATCCGCGGCACCGCCGCCCTCACCACCGAAGGCGGCCAGGAACTCATCGACGAGCTGTCGCAGAAGTACACCGGCAAGAAGTACGCCGACTTCAACCCCGCCTCCGGCGACGACGACCCCCGCGTCGTCGTGCGGATCACCCCCCGCAAGGTCGTCGGACGCATCTGAGCCGTCCCGGACGATCACCCCTCACGGCTCCGGCCCGCCCGGAGCCGTAACAACTGTCCACGCAATCCTCCAAGGGGTCGCGGGGCACTGGTGCGCGCCCACTACCCTTGAGGCGTGACTATTCGCCTGTACGACACCAGCGCCCGGCAGATCCGTGACTTCGTCCCGCTCACAGCGGGCTGTGTCTCGATCTACCTCTGTGGCGCGACTGTCCAGGCCGCCCCGCACATCGGGCACATCAGGTCCGGACTGAACTTCGACATCATGCGCCGCTGGTTCGCCTACCGCGGCTACGACGTGACGTTCGTCCGGAACGTCACCGACATCGACGACAAGATCATCAAGAAGTCGGCCGAACAGGACCGCCCCTGGTGGGCCATCGGCTACGAGAACGAGCGCGCCTTCAACGACGGCTACGACGCGCTGGGCTGCCTGCCGCCCACCTACGAGCCCCGCGCCACCGGCCACATCACCGAGATGATCGAGATGATGCGCGGCCTCATCGAGCGCGGGCACGCCTACGCGGCCGACGGCAACGTCTACTTCGACGTCCGCTCGTTCCCCGGCTACCTGGAGCTCTCCAACCAGGACCTCGACGACCTGCGCCAGCCCTCCGGCGACGGCGAGACCGGCAAGCGCGACCAGCGCGACTTCGCCATGTGGAAGGCGTCCAGGCCCGGCGAGCCCAGCTGGGAGACCCCCTGGGGCCGCGGCCGCCCCGGCTGGCACCTCGAATGCTCCGCCATGGCGCACAAGTACCTCGGCACCGCCTTCGACATCCACGGCGGCGGCATCGACCTGATCTTCCCGCACCACGAGAACGAGATCGCCCAGGCCAAGGGCTACGGCGACGACTTCGCGAAGTACTGGGTGCACAACGGCTGGGTCACCATGGCCGGCGAGAAGATGTCCAAGTCGCTCGGCAACTCCGTCCTCGTCAGCGAGATGGTCAAGGCCTGGCGCCCCATCGTGCTGCGCTACTACCTCGGCACCCCGCACTACCGGTCGATGATCGAGTACAGCGAGGAGGCCCTGCGCGAGGCCGAATCCGCGTTCGCCCGCATCGAGGGCTTCGTCCAGCGCGTCACCGAGAAGGCCGGCGAGACCGTCGCCCCCGCCTCCGAGGTGCCGCCGGCCTTCGCCGAGGCCATGGACGACGACCTGGGCGTCCCGCAGGCCCTCGCGATCATCCACACCACCGTCCGCCAGGGAAACTCGGCCCTCGCCGCCGACGACAAGGAAGCCGCCGTCGCACGCCTCGCCGAGGTCCGTGCCATGCTCGGCGTCCTCGGCCTCGACCCGCTCGACGAGCACTGGGCCGGCGAGAGCGACCGCGGCGACGACCTCCACGGCGTCGTCGACACCCTCGTACGCCTCGTCCTCGACCAGCGCCAGTCCGCGCGGGCCCGCAAGGACTGGGCTTCGGCCGACGCCATCCGCGACCAGCTCAACCAGTCCGGGCTCGTCATCGAGGACAGCCCCACAGGACCACGGTGGACACTCGGCCCGCGCCAGTAGTCCTCCATGTGCCGCCCGGCCCGCCGGGCGGCACACTTTCACTTATACGTACGCACGTCTGAAGCAACGAAACAGGTAGGTCATGGCCGGGAACAGCCAGCGCAGGAACCGCCGCACGTCCAACAAGAAGGGCGCTACGGCCGGCAGCGGTGGTCAGCGACGCCGTGGCCTCGAAGGCAAGGGACCGACGCCGCCCGCCGAGGACCGCAAGAAGCACAAGAAGAACCGCATCGCCACCGCCAGGGCCAAGCAGGCAGCCAACCGCCGCCCCGCCCCCCGGCGCGGCGGCGTCAAGGGCACCTCCGAAATGGTCGTCGGCCGCAACCCCGTCTTCGAGGCCCTGCGCGACGGCGTGCCCGCCACCACGCTGTACGTCCAGCAGTACATCGACAACGACGAGCGCGTCCGCGAGGCCCTCCAGCTCGCCGGCGCACGCGGCAACATCAACCTGATGGAAGCCCCGCGCCCCGAGCTCGACCGCATGACGAACGGCCTCAACCACCAGGGCCTCGTCCTCCAGGTCCCGCCGTACCAGTACGCGGAGCCGCAGGACCTCACCGCCGCCGCCTACGACAACGGCGAGGACCCGCTGATCGTCGCCCTCGACGGCGTCACCGACCCGCGCAACCTCGGCGCCATCGTCCGCTCCGTCTCCGCCTTCGGCGGCCACGGCGTGGTCGTGCCCGAGCGCCGCGCCGCCGGCATGACCGCCGGAGCCTGGAAGTCCTCCGCCGGCACCGCCGCCCGTACGCCCGTCTCCCGCGTCACCAACCTGACCCGGGCGCTGGAGGCGTACAAGAAGGAAGGCATCTCGATCGTCGGCCTCGCCGCCGACGGCGAGCACACGGTCGAGGACCTCGAAGCCCTCGGCGGCCCCGTCGTCATCGTCATCGGCAGCGAGGGCAAGGGCCTCGGCCGCCTCGTCGGCGAGACCTGCGACTACCGCGTCCGCATCTCCATGCCGGGCGGCGCCGAATCCCTGAACGCCGGCGTCGCCGCCGGCATCGTGATGTACGAGGTCGCGCGCCGCCGCGCCTGATCCGCCGCCGGGACGGGCCGCACGGCCCGTCCCGCGGGACCACCCGCACAGGCGGCGGCCGACCGGGTCCGAGGTGGCCGCACCGGGGGCGCATCCGGGCACGCGCGCGCCCCGGCGCACCCCACCACCCCCTGTTGACGGGCCTCGGACACTTCGACACCGTCAAGGCAGTGTCCTAAACACACATCACTCGGTTAGATGAGTGTGGACACCAGAACGCCTCGGTTCGACGAACAACCCGCCCTGAGCATGGCCAAGGTGGACTGCGACCCCGCGCAGGTCATCGTCAACCACGCCAGCTTCCGGGTGCAGCTCGCCCCCGGCCAGCGCGCACGGCTGCGCGGTGCGGCACCCGCCGGAGCACCCAGGATCCCCGCCATGAGCGGCTCCGGAACCGGACGCGGCCGACGCGCCCCCGTCGTGTGGAGCGGAAGGTCAGCCCCCGGCGACCCCGGCGCCAGCGGACTCCTCCAGGCCGTACGGAACTCCACCGCGGGCCGGCCCGACACCGCCTACGACCCGTACGAGCCATACGCCTCCTACGAGTTCGACAGCGGACACGGCGGCCCCGGCACCCAGGTCATCCCGCGCCTCGAAGAGACCCAGCCCAACCCCGTCATCACCGCACCGCACCAGCCACGCCGCCCCGGCGGCCCGCTGCTGCCCCCCATGCGCCAGGCCGTCGGCGCCTACGACCCCGTCGAGCCCGGCCCGTACGACACCGACGGACACGGCCGCGACCGCGACGACGCCTACGACGGCGACGACATCACCGACACCCGCGACCGCCGCCAAGGCGGCGACAGCGTCCGGCACGCGTACTACCCCGGCCGCCGCATGAACCTCGGCGTCGTCCTCCTGCCGATGCGCGTCTTCCTCGGCTTCATCTCCATCTACGCCGGCATGGGCAAGCTCTGCGACCCCGTCTACTTCGACGGCGGCGACCGCGGCTCCATGGTCAAGTGGCTGACCTCGCTCCACCCCTGGGCCCTCGCCGAACCGCTGCGCGACTTCGCCCTCTCCCACCCCGTCGGCGCCGGCCTCACCATCGCCTTCCTCCAGGTCGTCGTCGGCGTCCTCACCGTCCTCGGCCTCTGGCAGCGGGTCGCCGCCTCCATCGGCGCCCTCCTGTCCGCCGCCCTCCTGGTCACCGTCAGCTGGCGCACCGTCGCCGTCTACGACGCACCCGACATCATCTACCTCGCCGCCTGGAGCCCCCTGGTCATCGCGGGCGCCCCCGTCTACTCCGTCGACGGACGCCTCGCCGGAGAAGCCTGGCGCAAGCTCGGCCCCCGCTCCGAGATCTGGGACCTCCGCCGCCGCGTCCTGCGCCGCGGCGCCGTCGTCGCCACCGTCGTCGTCGGCCTCACCCTCCTCATCGGCTCCATGCTCGGCGGCGCCGTCCGCTCCACCGAGGTCGTCACCGTCCCCGGCCCGAACGGCGTTCCCACCAACCAGCTCCCCGGCACCCCGCTCCCCGACAAGTCCCGCAGCGGCAAGGCCTCCCACACCCCCACCGGAC
>NZ_JAELVH010000386.1 GCF_019399235.1 Streptomyces poriferorum
CTTCCGGACAGTTCGGGGGAGGGCGGCACGCGGTCCGCCCGGGCGTCACGGGGTGACGGCACGGCGAAGTGCGGCGGCGGCCCTGGCCGGAGTCAGCGGAAGAAGTAGTACGAACCCATGAGGTGAGTGTAGCCGGGGCGTTGCGGGCGTCGTCAGGTCCTTTCCTCTCGCACCCGGGTACGGCAGTGGTGTCGATGGTCCCCCGAAGGAAGGCGCGTGACGCCGCTCCGGTCCCCGGAAGGGCGCCTACGGGTTCTCGCCCTGCGCGATCTCGATGCTGCTGTGCAGGTCGTACGTGGCGTCGAGCGCGGCCGCTCCGGACAGCGCCAGGCAGGCCAGCAGGACCGCGGCGGCAGCCCGGCCGGCGCGCGGGCGGGTGGCGGCCCGGCCGAGCAGAGCGGCGACACGCCGCGGGACGGGCCCCGCGGCCGCCGCGAGCGCCACCGCCGGGCGGGCCGTGGACGGCTCTCCGGAGGCCCGTGCGGCGAGCGCGGCGCGTCCGATCGCGCGAGCCGCGACCCGGCGGTCCCCCACGGCGTGCGCGGCTGCCTCGTCCGCGCAGCGCTCAAGGGCGTACCCCAAGGGGGCACGCAGGGTCCGCAGGGCGGGATGGCAGCGTGCCGACAGTTCGGCGGCTGCGAGGTACAGGTGGTGGCGGCCGGCGAGGTGGGCACGCTCATGGGCGAGGAGCGCCTCCCGCTCGGAGGGGTCGAGGGCGTGCAGCATGCCGGTCGTGACAACGATCCGGCCCGGGCGGCCGGGCCGTCCGGGCAGCGCGTAGGCGTCCGGGCGACTGTCCCGAAGGACCGCCAGCTCTCCCCCGCCGCTCCGGCCCCGGCCTGCGGCGCGGTGGAGCTGGGACCAGTGGCGGCGCAGCACACGCGTCACGGCGGCGGCGCAGCCCGCGATCAGCACCAGGGCAGCGACCGCGAGCGGCACGGCCGCACCCGGTGCGGCGACGGTGAGCGGGTGGACGAACTCCCCCGCAGCGGCAACGACGGACAGGTGCCCGGCGCCGGGCACCACAAGCAGCGCAAGGGCGAGCAGGGTGCACAGCGCAAGGCCCGCACCCGTCGCCGCGAGGAGTCGCACGGCTCGCGCAGGCGCCAGGGCATCGGCCAGCCGGCATGCGGCGGGAACGACGGCGAAGGGCACCAGCAGCGGAATCCACACAGCGTAGATCACCGGATGTCACCGTTGAGGACGAACCTCACCGCACATCACCGACAAGCAGGTCGCGGAAGCTCACCGGGCATCACCGTCGAGGAGATCGCGCAGCAGCCTCTCGTCCTCGTCCGTGAGCTGCGAGACGAACCTGGCCAGCACCGTGCTGCGGTCCTGTTCCTTGCGCAGTTCGCTGTGCATCCGACGGGCGGTCAGTCCCGCCGCGTCCTCGGTGGGCGTGTACGCGAAACCGCGCCCCGACCTGCTGCGAGTGACCGATCCCTTCTCATAGAGGCGCGAGAGGATCGTGGTGACGGTGGTGCGGGCGAGATCCGTCTCGATCGCGGCCTGCACCTGGCCAGGGGTCAGTGGGGCCCCGGCCGCCCAGAGGGCCGCCAGGATCGTGGACTCCAGTTCACCGGACGGGCGCCGCTCAATGGCTGAGCGGTCCGTCGGTCCGAACATGGGCCCGGTGGGGGCCCCGGTTCCGACGGCGTCCGGTGGCATCGGTTCGGAGGCCGGCACACCGGAAGGCCGATGGGCGGATTCCCCGCCAGATATCCCGTTCACCTGGGACATGGGAACTCTCCTCCCCGTTCGAGCGTCTACAGTGATGTAGACCGTCTACATCACTGTAGTCAATCGGTCCGGGCGTTCCGCAGGGCCGCCCGCTCACCATTATGGGAGACCCGCCACCGTGTCCGTACTTTCGCCGGCGCCTCTGCCACAAGCGGTGAACCTGCTGGACGCCGGTTCACTGCTCGGCACGTTCGGAGCACTGGGTATCGCCGTCGTGCTCTTCGCCGAGACGGGGCTGCTCATCGGCTTCTTCCTTCCCGGCGACTCCCTCTTGTTCACGGCGGGCCTCCTCTGCGTGTCCGGCACACCTGGGCCGGTCGACCTGTCATTGCCGCAGGTGCTGGCCGCCGCCGTGACCGGCGCCCTGCTCGGCGCGCAGACGGGCTACTGGATCGGGCGGCGCGGTGGCGGAGCGCTGCTCGCCCGCTGCGGTGCCGGGCGGCTCCACCGGGGCGCGGCACGCGCCGAGGAACTGCTCGGGCGATACGGCCATGCCCGCGCCGTGGTGCTGGCCCGCTTCGTCCCCGTGGTGCGCACCGTCCTCAACCCGCTGGCCGGGGCACTGTGCGTGCCGGTTCGGCTGTTCATCCTGTGGCAGGCAGTGGGCGGTGCGGCCTGGACCGTCGGACTGGTGCTCGCCGGATACGGACTGGGGTCCTCGGTGCCCGGTGTCGACCGGTATCTGCTGCCGATCGTCGCCGTGGTGGTCGCGGTCTCCCTCACGCCGCTCGCTGCCGAACTGATCCGCTCCCGCGCCCGGCGCGCCACCGAAGGAGACATCCACTGATGACGCTCGCCTCCGCCGCTTCCTCGATCGACGGTGGGTTCTACACCTGGGTCACCGAACTGGCCCAGCGCTCTCCCGCCGCCCTGGACTCCGCCGTCCGTGTCTGGTCGGACTACGGCCTCGCCCTGTTCGCCCTGCTGATGCTCGCGTCCTGGTGGCGCTCGCGGCCCGCTGATCCCGCGCGGACCGCCATGGCTCTGTGCGCCCCTCTGACCGTGCTGACCGCGTATCTCGTCAACGATCTGGTCAAGTCGGTTTTCCATGAACAGCGGCCCTGCCGGTCGCTGCATGTCGTGACGGTGGAGGCGTGCCCCGCCCTCGGCGACTGGTCCTTCCCCAGCAATCACGCCGCCATCGCGGCGGCCGCGGCGACGGCGATCTGGCTGACCGACCGCCGGCTCGGTGCGGTCGCGCTTGCCGCCGCAATGCTGATGGGCGCCTCCCGGGTCTGGATCGGGGCGCATTACCCGCACGATGTGCTGATCGGGCTGCTGACCGGCGCCCTCGTCGCCTGGCCTCTGACGCTGACGGCCCGCCGCTGCGCCCCGACGGTGGTGCGGCTGCGTGACAGCCGGCTGCGCCCGCTGGTCGCGGCGGAATGACGGGGGGCGCGGCGGGGCCCTAGTGCGCCCGCCATGCTCCGGCCGAGTGGCGGGTAGCGGGTAGCGGGTAGCGGCACGGCGCCCGGGAGGGGGCGCCCTTTTCACTCCCCCGGCAGGCGGATGACGGCGAGGCCGCCGTCGAGGTCGACGGTGGAGCGATGGGGCGGGGCGCCGTCCTCCTCGTCGTCGCGGAGCAGCAGCGCGCTCTGACGTTCCTTGAGCTCGCTCTGCTTGCCGGGCGAGAACGTCGCGTGCAGCTGCTCGAACCCGGTCGCCGAAATCTGGCCCTGCCGGGCGCTGTTGCGCCATGGCAGCAGACCGGCCCGTCCTGCCCGGAGCATCAGCTGGTCCAGGAGGGCGACGACGGTCAGGCCGATGACCAGTACGGGCAGCGTCATCAGGGCAGCGAATCGCATGCGGGCAGTATCCCCGCGGGATGGTGCGGTACGCATCGGCCGCGGGTATGACGATGCGGGCCGGCGCGCGAAGCGGCGGCCCGCATCGTCGTGGGGACGGCGGCGGTGGTCGTGAGGACGGGCGGAGGTGCCCGGTCAGCCGTGGGGAAGGATGACCGCCCGGCCGTTGATCCGGCCGTCGTGCAGCCGCTCGTACGCCAGCGGCGCCTCGTCCAGTGAGTAGGTCTCGACGTGGACCTTCACCGCGCCCGCGTGGGCCAGGTCGAGGACTTCGGCCAGCTCGGAGCGGGATCCCCAGTAGGGGGCGGTCACCGTCGTACTGAACGGCAGGGAGCCGAAGCCCACCGGGAGACTTCCGCCGCCGATGCCGACGATGGTGACGTCGGAGTCGATGGAGGCGCAGGCGCCGGCGGTGGCGACGGTCGGGGGTGCTCCGACGAAGTCGAGAACGACCTGGGCGCCGATTCCGCCGGTCAGTTCCCGGATCCGGTCCGCGGCGTGCTGGTCGGACAGGACGGTCTCGTGTGCTCCGACCTCGCGGGCCAGGGCGAGCTTGTCGTCCGTGACGTCGAGGGCGATGACCCGGACCGCCGTCATGGCGCGCAGGAGCTGGATGGCGACGTGGCCGAGGCCGCCGGTACCGATGACGACGGCGGTGGCGCCGGGCACCAGCTTCGGCAGGGAGCGCTTGATCGCGTGGTACGGGGTGAGACCGGCGTCCGTGAGCGGTACGGCCTGCACGGGGTCGAGGTCACCGAGCGGGACCAGGTGGCGCGGGTCGTCGACGATCATGTACTCGGCCATCGCGCCGGGCGAGCCCAGCCCGGGCGGATTGATGCCGAGTTCCTGGGCGCGCAGGCAGTAGTTCTCCTTGCCTTCGGCGCACTTGATGCACGTGCCGCAGCCCCAGGGGCCGTAGACGGCGACGGACTCACCGACCGCGAGACCGCTGACGCCGTCGCCGAGCGCGGCGACGGTGCCGACGCCCTCGTGACCCAGAGTGAGTGGAAGCGAGTAGGGGAACTGGTCCGCGGGCCAGCTCATCACCGCGATGTCCGAGTGGCAGACGCCTGCCGCGGTGACCTTCAGCAGCACCTGTCCGGGTCCGGGTTCCGGGTCGGGAACGGTGACGACCTCGGGCACGGCGCCGACTTCGCGGTACTGAACGGCTTTCATGGGGTCCTCCTTGACCTCTCCTGCTCTATTTCTCGCCCCCCTGTCCCCCGTCCGCCACTCAGGAGGCGGAGTAGCCGCCGTCCACCAGGTGGTAGCTGCCGTGGATGAAGGAGGCGCGGTCGGAGAGCAGGAAAGCGGCGAGCTCCGCCACTTCCTCCGCCGTGCCGAGGCGTCCCGCCGGGTGCAGCGAGATCAGGTGGTCGCGGGCCGGGCCCTCGGTGTTGCGGAGCAGCGGGGTGTCGATGAAGCCGGGGCCGACCGCGTTGACGCGCACGTTCTGAGCGGCGTATTCGAGGGCCGCGGTCTTGGTGAGGCCGACGACCCCGTGCTTGGCCGCGACGTACGCGGGTGAGCCCGCGAAGCCGTTGGTGCCGAGGATCGACGACATGTTGACGATCGCGCCGCCGCCCGCGGCGACCATGGCGGGGAGTTCGTAGCGCATCGAGTAGAAGACGCCGCTCAGGTTGGTGGCGACGACCCGGTTCCAGTCCTCGACGGCGTACTCGCCGGTCGGGCTGCTCGGTCCGCCGATGCCGGCGTTGTTCACGGCGAGGTGCAGGGCGCCGTAGGTGTCGACGGCGAACCGCACACCCGCTTCGACGGAGGCGGGGTCGGTGACGTCCATCGCCACGGCGGCGGCCTTGGCTCCGGCGCTCTCCAGCTCGGCCACGGCCTTGCGGGCGCTCTTCTCGTCGTAGTCGGCCACGACGACGGACGCGCCGGAGGCGGCGAGCCGGTGGGCCATCGCCAGGCCGATGCCGGACGCTCCTCCGGTGACGAGGGCGGTGCGGCCCGCGAATTCCTGCTCGGCGGGGGTGGGTGTGGTGCTCATGGTGTTCCGTTTCCTTCCGTGGTGCTGTGTGACACCGGCCGGGCGGGCTCCTGAAGGAGCTCTCCCGACAGGGCGTCGAATGCCTGCTCGACCAGTTGGGGCAACTCGTCGGGGCAGCCCCCGCGCACCCAGGCGACCTGGGCGGCGAGCAACGCTCCGGCTCCGGCGGCGACTGTCACGGCGGGGCGGATGTCCTGCCGCGGGTCGACTCCGAGCCGGTCGGCGACGATGGCGAGCGAGTCCTCCTGGGCGTCCACCCGGATGTGGTGGAACGCCGCGTAGAGGGTCGGTTCCCGCTCGGCGAGGACCAGCAGTTCGAAGATCCTCGGGCGGCGGTGCCAGGCCTCCGCCTCGGGGTCCGCCAGCCAGTCCAGGACGGCCCGGCGGTACGCGGTGAGCGGGGGTTCGCCGGCGGGCCGGGCCCGCAGTGCGTCGTTGATCCGGTCGCCGTCACCCCGGACGGAGTCCAGGACAGCGGCCTCCTTGCTCGTGAAGTACCGGCTGAAGGTGCGGCGGTCGACGTCGGCGCGTTCCGCGATCTCCTCGACCGTGACGTCCCGCAGGCCCCTGTCGAGCACGAGCTCGAACGCGGCCTGGGCCAGTGTGTCCCGGGTCCGGCGCGCCTTGCGGCTCCGCCGTTCCGGGGTCTTCCGTTCCCCGTTCATATCTGTACCGTACACCTGAAAATGTCCCGACGCGACATAAGTCTCGTCGGGACATAATCGAGGATCGTGTGTGTCGGCCTCCCCGGGTGATCCGGCGCCGCTGTGGGATGCGGACACGAACCAGTGCCGCGGCACTAGCGGCCGCTGAACGCCTCTGTGGCTCGCCTCGCGCCGCGGTCCGGGTCCTCGGGCCGCATGGGGCTGCCGGACTGCTTCCGCCGCACGGCGAGCACGGCGATGTCGTCGCGTCGCACGCCGCCGGAGAACTCCTCCAGGTCGCGGTGGAGCGCGTCGAGCAGTTCTCGGGGGCCGTGGTGGGTCCAGTGGCCCAGCCGGGTGTCCAGCGGGTAGAAGGCTCCCGCCGCATCACGGGCCTCCGTCACCCCGTCGGTGAACATCAGCAGCGTCGCACCGGCCGGGAAGTCCAGCCATTCGGTGACACGCGCCTCGCTGCTGAGCTCGGCCAGGCCCAGCGGCACCGACGTACGGCGCAGCGGGGCGGGGCAGGCCACACCGTCGTGCAGCAGGCGGGGCGGCAGATGTCCGCAGTTGACGGCCTGGACCCGTCCGTCACCGTCGAAGCCGAGCACCAGTGCGGTGACGAAGCGCTCGATCTCGCCGGTCTGCGCGGAGAAGGCGTTGTGCCGGGCGACCGCGTCCTCCAGGGCGTCGACGACCCCGGTCAGGCTGGGCTCGCGGATGGCCGCCTCACGGAATGCGCCGAGCACGGCGAAGCCCGCCCCGATCGCGGCCAGCCCCTTGCCCTGGACGTCCCCGATGATCACCCGGGTTCCGTAGGGCGACGAGACGACCTCGTAGATGTCACCGCCGACCAGGCGGTCCTCCTCGATCGGCGCATAGGTGCCGTGGGCGACGACCTGGTCGGTCACGATGGGCAGCGGGCGCAGGATCTGGCGCTGCAGCGCGACGGCCGCAGAGCGCAGCCTGGCTATCTCGGTGGCATGGCGGATGCGCAGTGCGCAGGCGCCGACGCCGAGGAAGCAGGCCAGCACCGTGAAGACGACGCTGCTGGTGATGTCCCAGAACGTCCCACCGGTGACGAGGCGCGAGGTGACGGCCACCACCATGATCCAGGAGGCCACGCCCACGGTCTGGCGGATCGTCCCGAACACGGAGACGAGGGCGGGAACGACGACCAGCAGCGGCACGATGCGCAGTTCGTCGCCGGAGCCCAGGTCGAGAAGGACGATCACGGTGGTCAGCAACGCCAGGCCGCCGAACAGCGCCCGGTTGCCGACCCTCGGCGCCAGCACGGCCGCCTCGCCCGTCTCCGCGCCCTTGAGCTCCGCTCCACGCGTCGCCGTCAGTTGCTGGAGCCCGATCGTCACGGCCGTCTCCTCCCGGGGTCAGCCGGCCCGGCGCCGGCGTTCCCTACCAGTGCACCGGAGTCGCAACGGGTGGCACACGAGTCTTACGGCCTCACACGCTGCGCCGAAGGTCCCGAGAACCGTGCCGGCAGGGGCCTTCGGCCCGTGGTTCACGGGCCGAAGGCGCAGGCGCGGACCTTCCGCGCCCGAAGGTTCCGGAAGCTCTCGGGGTCAGCGCGCGGCCGCCTCACGGACGTCGTCCCGGGCAGGGCCGGGCACGCGTACCGGCGGGTTCCCCGGGACGAGCACCGAGAGGAACGGCGTGCGGCGGCGGAGGGCGAAGCCCAGCGACTCGTAGAGCCGGACGGCGTTGGTGTTGGACGCGGCGGCGTGCAGGAAGGGTGTTTCGCCGCGCGCCCGGATCTCGTGGGCGACGGCCCGCACGAGTCCGCCGGCGAGTCCCTGCCCGCGGACCGACTCGTCCGTGCAGACGCCGCTGATCTCGCTCCAGCCGGGCGGGCGCAGGCGCTCACCGGCCATGGCGACGAGCACTCCGTCGCGCCGCACACCGAGGTAGGTGCCGAGCTCGATCGTGCGGGTCTCGAAGGGGCCGGGCCGGGTCCGTGCGACCAGGTCCAGCATCTCCGGCACATCGGCGGGGCCGAGCCGGACGGCCTCCGCGCAGGGGGCCGCCTCGACCGCCACGTCGACCAGCTGGACCCCCTCGGCGTCGAAGACGACCTCCCAGTCCTCCGGCGGCCGCTCGCGGAAGGCGGTGACGGTGACGATGCCG
This sequence comes from Streptomyces poriferorum, assembly GCF_019399235.1. Taxonomy (GTDB): domain Bacteria; phylum Actinomycetota; class Actinomycetes; order Streptomycetales; family Streptomycetaceae; genus Streptomyces; species Streptomyces poriferorum. The sequence goes on from NZ_JAELVH010000386.1 coordinate 8,343, forward strand.
CCGGGTCCGGCGAGCGCGGCCGCATCGGCCCAGTCGGCGGCCTCGGGCCGGTCCGGAAGGGCGAGCCAGGGGGTGACGGACGGCGGATAGCGCAGGATGCGGCCGCGGCGCTCGGCGAAGTGGGCGTGCGGCCCCCGCAGCGCCGAGCCCACCGGGTCGTCGAGGGGGTGCACAGCGGTGCCGGGGGTCCGGGACCCGGTCATGCGATCACCTCGATGACGGTCTTCCCGAGGGCATGGCCGTCCTCCACCGCACGCAGCGCCTCGCCCGCCGCCGTGAGCGGGTGGGTCCGGGTGACGTGCGTGCGCAGGGCACCGGCGACGACGAGGGCCGCCACCGCGTCGAGCACGGCGGCGGTGCGGGCCCGCTCGACGGGCGCACCGCCGAGCTCGGCCACCAGCGGCTTGTCACCGGCGCTGATCAGCCGGGCCGGGTCCGCGAGCAGCGAGGCCGCTTCGCGCAGGGTGTCGCCGCCGGCCAGGTCGAAGACCGCGTCGATGCCGCCGGGCGCGGCCGCCCGTACCCGCTCGGCGAGTCCCGTGCCGGATTCCACGTGTACCGCGCCCAGCGACTCGACGAACTCCTTCTTGGCCGCGCTCGCGACGCCGATGACCTGGACGCCCGCATGGTGTGCGAGCTGCACCGCGGCGCTTCCCACCCCTCCGCCGGCTCCTGTGACCAGCAGTGCGGACCCCGGGGCGAGGCCGAGCTGGCGCACCCCGTCATAGGCCGTGGCCGCCGCGACCGGCAGTACCGCCGCGTCGGTGAACGGGAGCGAGGCCGGCTTGTGGGCGGTCACGGCTACGGGCAGCAGGGTGTGCTCGGCGTACCCGCCCGTCACCGGGTTGCCGAAGACCTCGTCCCCGACCGCGAATCCCTCGACGCCCGGACCGGTCGCCTCGACGACCCCCGCGGCCTCGCTGCCGAAGACAGTGGGAAACGGCTGCGGCACACTGCCGGGCCGGGTGTACCCGGTGCGCAGTTTCCAGTCCACCGGGTTGACCCCGGCCGCCCGGACGGCGACGAGCAGCTCCCCGGGACCGGGCGCGGGCGTGTCCTGGTCGACGAGGGCCTCCACCTCCGGTCCGCCGTTGCGGGTGAACACGTACGCCTTGGACATCGGCTCCCTCTCCGTTCATGGCCGGGGCATCCGGGCCGGACGCCGGTTGCCCCAGCAGCAGAAAGTCCGTTCGCCGCGCACGTATTCCCCGCCGCGGGGTTCACGGGCCGGCCGGGGAATCCACTCATCGAGAACAGCGCGCACCTTTCGATGCCTTATGCGGCATTAGAGCCTCCCAACCGTCCACCCCTCGGACGGTCATTAGTCACCCTTTGACGCACTCAAAGCACGTCGGATACTGTCCACGCCCAGTTGGGCATTAACAGTGGACAAAGTGAGATGGGTGGTTCCCGATGACCTCGGAACCGGGTGGCAACCTCAGCCGACGCCGACTGCTGCGCCTCACCGGCGCCGGCCTGGGCGTCCTCGCCGCGTCCGGTGTGCTCGCCGCATGCGCGCCCCCGCCCGCGAAGGAATCCGGTGACGGAGCGACGGGCTCGGGCGCAGGTGCGAGGGGTGCGGACGTACCGATCGACTCGCTCACGCTCGCCCTGCCCTCCTCCCTCTCCACCCTTGACGTGGGCCGTGAGTCCGGCGTCCTCAACTACCTGGTCGCCGTACTGGCCCAGGAGTCCCTGCTCTCGGTCGATCCGTCCGGGAAGCTCGGTCCCGGGCTCGCGTCGTCCTGGAAGCAGCCCGACGCCAGGACGTACGTGTACACGCTGCGCCGCGGCGTCACGTTCACCGACGGCACCCCGTTCACCGCGGACGACGTGGTGGCCTCCATCGACGCGATCCGGGACCCGAAGAACGGCTCCGCCCTCGGTTACGCGTATGCGGGCGTCGAGTCCGTGAAGTCCACCGGCGACCACGAGGTCACCATCCGGCTGAAGGCCCCGGACGCCATGTTCGCCTGGACGACGACCGCCGGCGGGCTCCTCGTCAGCAGCCGTGCCTTCCTCACCCGTAACAAGGGCCGGATCGGCACGGCGAAGACGCTGCTGCTCGGGACCGGCCCGTACCGGATCACCGAGTTCGCCGCCGACGACCACGTCCTGCTGGAGCGGAACGACGCGTGGTGGGGCGAGAAGCCCGCCGTGCGGAAGCTGAAGCTCTCCTTCGTCCCCGACGCCGGTACGCGGCTGGTCGCGATGAAGTCCGGTGCGGTGGACGGCGCCCTGGGCCTCGCCTCGGACGAGGCCCGCGGCTGGGAGTCGGACGCACGCGTCACGTACACCGGCGACCGCTCCGTGGTGTCGCTGGCGTTCGACACCGCGAAGGCGCCGTTCGACGACCTCCATGTCCGCCGTGCCATCGCCCACGCTGCCGACCGCGAGGGCATGGTCAAGGGCATCCTGCACGGCAAGGCCGAGGTCGCCGACGCGCTGCCGTCCCGCGAGATGTGGGGCGACCTGATGCCGGCGTCCGAGGTCAGCTCCGGCTACGACGCGCTGCCGTCCCGCGAGATGTGGGGCGACCTGATGCCGGCGTCCGAGGTCAGCTCCGGCTACGACGCCATCCCCGCGCTGTCCTTCGACCTGGACGCCGCACGCGCCGAACTGGACAAGTCGTCGGCGAAGGACGGCTTCACGGCCGAACTGCACTACCCCAACAGCGGTCCTCAGCTGGGCAAGGCGGCGCTCGCGCTCGCCGCTTCGCTCAAGGAGATCGGGATCACGCTGAACGTCAAGGAGATCACCCTGGAGCAGTGGGTGGCGGAGCTCGGCTCCGGCAAGCAGCCGCTGCAGTTCCTGTGGTACTTCCCCGTCACGGGCGACCCGGCCGAACTGGCCGACCCGTACCTCAACGCGGCGGCCACGGCGACGGACATCGCGCACTACGACAACAGCACGGTCAACACGGCACTGGACACGGCGAAGTCCGCAACGGACAAGGACGTACGTGCCCGGGAACTGATGAAGGCCGTGCAGACCGCCGGCGCCGACCTGCCATACCTCCCGCTGTGGTGGGCCCGGACCGCGTCCGCGTTCTCCAAGGAGTTCGTGCTGCTGGACCAGGGCCCGTTCGCGTTCATCGGCCCGTGGGCGACCCGGATCCGCAAGTCCGCCTGACCTCCTCCTCCCTCACCCCCACCTCCCTCTTCAAGGAACGGACACCCATGCCCCGTAACGCCGCGACCGTCGTGCGGCGCGTCCGCGAGGCGATGCTGCGCCTGGTCCACCCGGTGGAGGCCCGCATCAGCCCGGACGGCCGCGCGGTCGCCGTGGCGGCTGCGGGCCCCGAGCGGACCGAGCTGGTCCTCGCCCCGGTCCCCGCCGCACTGAGCGACCGGGCCGCGGACGCGACGGTCCCCGTGCTGCGCGCACCGTCGGGACCGGCCGCGTCGACGGACCGTCACAGCCCGCGCTGGCTGCCCGACTCCCGGACCCTGCTGCACATCGCCCAGAGCGACGGCCCGTCCGGGGCCGAGGTGCGGCTCGCGGCCCTGGACACACACACCGGCACGGTACGCACCGTCGTCCGGGCACCCGGCGCCGTGGAGGAACTCCTGGTCTCCGACGACGGGAGCCAGGCACTGCTGCTGTGCGCGGCGGACGGTGCCGAGCGTGACGGCATGCACCTCGGTCTGCCGGTACGGCTCGGGGCCGTACCGGCGCCGGAACGCTTCGCCCCGGGTACCGGCCGCCGGTCCCTGCATCTCGTCGGCCTCGCCGACGGCTCGCTGCGGGAGGCCGGGCCCGCGGGGCTCACGGTGTGGAACGTCGCGTGGCGCGGCGGGGCGACCGCTGTCGCCACGGTCTGCGAGGACACCCTGCCCGCCGGGTACTACGGTGCGCGGTTCGCCGCCCTGGATCTCGATGCCCGCACCTCCAGGACCCTGTACACGCCCCAGGGACAACTGGGCGCCCCGGCGCTCGCCGCCGACGGCCGGTCAGCGGCGGTCTGCGAAGGCATCTCCATCGTCGCCGGACGCCCGGTCGTCGCCGACCTGGCCACGGGGAACACCACCGTGGTGGCCGGCGTCGAGGACGCGACCTGGCTGCGGTTCGACGACACCTTGCCCGGCGCCCTGTGGTTCGCCGGCTGGGACGGGACGGGGTCCCGCGCCGGTCACACCGGTCACCCCGAGATCGTCCGCTGGTCAGGTCCTGTGACCCTCGGCGGGGCCGGCTACCAGCCCGAACTGTCGCTCAGCCGCGACGGGCTGCTGGCCGCGACCGTGCTCGACGCACCGGGCCGACCGCCCGAGGCCGTCGTCACCCGCACCGAGGGACCGGCCGCCTGGAACTGGACACCGGTCACCGCTCTCAACACCCCTGCGGACCCCGAACTCTCCGGTCTCCGTACCGAACAGAGCCACTGGTCCGCACCCGACGGCCGCACCGTGCAGGGGCTCGTCCTCTCCAGCGGCGAAAGCGCCGGCCCCCGCCCCCTCGCCGTCCTCGTGCACGGCGGTCCCGCCTGGCTCTGGTCCGCCGGGTACGCGCCGGGCGACGTGCTGGGGCTGGCACCCGCCCTGGCCGCCGCCGGATACCTGGTACTGCTGCCCAACCCCCGCGGCAGCAGTACCAGGTATCCGGCGGCGGCCAGGGCGGGTGCCAGCCCCAGCANGCCACAGCTACGGCGGTTTCCTCGCCGCCCAGGCGGCGGCACGCACCGATGTGTTCCGGGCCGCGGTCGTCGTCTCGGCGCCGAGCGACTGGCTGAGCTTCACGCACACCAGCAACATCGGCGGCGGCTACGACCGGACGTACGCGATCGGCTGCCCTGACGCCCCGCAGGAGCTGATCCGGCGCTCGCCGGTCTTCGCCCGCGGCGGCAGCGGCACCCCGACGCTCATCGTGCACGGCTCCGCGGACCGGGTCACGCCGGTCGGCCAGGCCCAGGAGCTGTACCGGTCACTGCTGCGCACCGGCCGCTCCCCCGTCGAGCTGTACGTGTACCCGGACGAGGGCCACGAGTTCACCGACGGCGGGCATCTCCTCGATGCCGCGGCCCGGGTCGAACACTGGCTCGACACGCACCTGGCGCCGCGTCCCGCGGCCGCCCACCCGACCGCCGTGCCGGGGGACGCTTCCCCCGAGC